>NZ_JAAHHE010000112.1:0-20007 GCF_010692525.1 Moorena sp. SIO3B2 | reverse complement strand
CTGATAGCTGAATGCTTACAATTTACCTTTGCTACTTTCACTTCTACTAAACCTGGATCATGCCTTAAAATATCAAGTATATCCTGTGACAAGTAGCGGGGACAATACCCTAGGTGATAATGATCTTCTGTGGTTAACACTAAAGCCTTATTGTCATAAGAATTATGAAACTCGTGACATAACCACAAAGGATCACCAACTTGTAGCTGTTTTATGCGGTCCATAGAAGACTCTGGTAAGTGACGCAAACCATGTACTAGAAAACAAAGGTGGTATTTCCCGTCACTGTCGCGGTTTGGATAAGGAAAAACTTGAAAATTATCTGTTTGTCGATTTCCTTCGCTCCTTCCTAAAAATTCCATCAAATCAAAACTCTGGGCTGATAAGTTGAGCCGGTCTAGATGCCTTCGGTAATCTGGACGCGAGGGTGACATAACTCGGTTGGCAAAAAACGCAAACAACTCCGTCGAACGATAGGTCTTATCCCACTCTGGGAAAGACATTAGAGGCTCAAACCCAAATTTTTTTTGCGCTTCCTTTGCACCTTCTATATAAACAAAGGTGTAAATTTTTCCATCAAATGTTAATCGACCCACTGGGTTCCACGATCGACTTTCATGATCTTGCCAAGCTAAAAATAAAGTTTTTAGGGAAGTGATACTCATAAATTTAATAGACAGAGCAGTCTTTTTTTGTTAGTAAGCAAAATTTTCTTAGCAAAGTCAGATGCTTCTTTTGAGATCCGAAAATCTGGAAATGCCTGTAAAGTTGAATTTATCTGTTGCTCTGAAATTTGCTCAAGACGGTTGAGCCACTCCTGACTAGCTTTAGGATAGTGAGTATTAAGGTATTCAAAAAGTTCAAATGTTTTCAGAGGCTTTAGTGGGAGCTAGATAAATACCTGTTTGAGATGTCTTAGGAAGTACAAACCCCCAATTTTAATGATGACGATCACCATTACCAATCCACGCATCTAGCAACAAGTAGCCAACAAACAAATCTCTTGCATCTGTGAAACCATCAGGTACTATCCAATTAGGGGGGAAGTTAACAGATTTTTTTCTAATAGCCTCCATAACCACTTCAATTGTATGTTGATAGGCCTTTTGCGTAACCGAAGCGGGATAATCGGGATTAATGCCACTAAGTACTTCATTAACGCGCGTGACAAAGACCCGGTGGGGCTTGCGCCATTAGCAAATACTCTTAATGGCCAAAGCTAAAACGACCGCCAGAAGTAGCCGAGGTGACTGGCTATTCCTGGCGGTGGATTCGGGTCATCGCTAACCGCTACAACAATTTTGGAGTTGCTGGAGTGGGAGACCAACGCCATCACAACTCAGGTGCATTACCAATGCTTGATCAGGTGCAACAAGCTCAACTTTGACAATTCTGTACCCTTTTTTGTTGGTCACGTTGGTCACAAATGTACTGCAATGAACGAACACCAAAGTCACCAGTTATCACCTTAACTCCACCTGCTGGTGCCCACTGATTAATAAAGTTGCTAATTCCGGCATTGGTAACATTAAAGCTGCCATCACCATTGGAAAAAGCCACAGGTATACTACCCCAACCTGGAGCTTGTCGTACCAGGGCTATATCAGTGCGACCATCGCAGTTAAAGTTGCCAGTTATCACCTTAACTCCACCTGTGGGTGCCCACTGATCAATAAAGTTGCTAATTCCGGCATTGGTAACATTAAAGCTGCCATCACCATTGGAAAAAGCCACAGGTATACTACCCCAACCTGGAGCTTGTCGTACCAGGGCGATATCAGTGCGACCATTGCCGTTAAAGTCACCAGTTATCACCTTAACTCCACCTGCTGGTGCCCACTGATTAATAAAGTTGCCAATTCCGACATTGGTAACATTAAAGCTGCCATCACCATTGGAAAAAGCCACAGGTATACTACCCCAACCTGGAGCTTGTCGTACCAGGGCTATATCAGTGCGACCATTGCCGTTAAAGTCGCCAGTTAAAACCTTAACTCCACCTGTGGGTGCCCACTGATCAATAAAGTTGCTAATTCCGGCATTGGTAACATTAAAGCTGCCATCACCATTGGAAAAAGCCACAGGTATACTACCCCAACCTGGAGCTTGTCGTACCAGGGCGATATCAGTGCGACCATTGCCGTTAAAGTCACCAGTTATCACCTTAACTCCACCTGTGGGTGCCCACTTATCAATAAAGTTGCTAATTCCGGCATTGGTAACATTAAAGCTGCCATCACCATTGGAAAAAGCCACAGGTATACTACCCCAACCTGGAGCTTGTCGTACCAGGGCTATATCGGTGCGACTATCCCCGTTAAAGTCGCCAGTTAAAACCTTAACTCCACCTGTGGGTGCCCACTTATCAATAAAGTTGCTAATTCCGGCATTGGTAACATTAAAGCTACCATCACCTTCGGCAAAAGCCACAGGTATACTACCCCAACCTGGAGCTTGTCTTACCAGGGCTATATCGGAATAAGCTTGAGCTGGTTTAGCCATTAAAGTAAAGGCTAGGGTTATAGTACAAATAATTGTACTTAGACGCCTTACCCAGGTTTTCATGTTATTCACCTTTTAGTTTTGAAATGTTGGTTCTTAAATACTTACTAAGCCAAACTAACAATTAAATGGAATAGAGGCAAGGTAGCTGATTCGATCAGTCGGGTGCTAGAGCGTCCAGTGGCTCTTTCCTACTCCCCAACAGTTGCAGCCAGCCGGAAGACTATGGCAATTCCATGATTAACCAATTGTCAACCGCACCTTTGAGAATATTGAATAGTTGGAGCAGGTAATTTTCGCTGTTGTGTTTTACTCAAGCACTGCGACTTTATTCGTGGTCTGACCCATTTTTATTGGTGCCAGGCAGCTGAGGGGGTGATATAATTTCCGGTTGAATACTTACACTTTGGCCAAAGCAAGGCAGAGGGTACCCACCCCTAACCCCTCCCAGGAGGGGAATGGCAGAAGGCAGAAGTAAAGGAGTAAGGTTTTAAGAGTAATGGTGTTTTATAACTAATTATCCGGACATGATATGACATGAGCCCCAAAAAACTTACTCTATAAGGCTTTGATGCCAATGGGCTCATGGAAGATACAGTCCCAAATTAACCCTTAATTAATTTTATGGAAGCTAAAACCCTTATAACATAGTCCAAAGTCAGCCCAAAACAGAATGTATATTTCAGGTGCGACCCGTGGCGAATTTAATTCGACGACTGTAAGCGCACCTGAAGTCAATTATGGCCTGAACTCCTTACTGGGTAATAATTTCAGCTGGCATGTCACCCCCCCAGCGCCCCGTCAGGTACAATAGCATTGCGAAACTCATCATACCTATCTGATAATTCTTCCTCCTTTTCAGTAAGGATATCTATTGCTTCCTCTTCGTCTTCGCTCAACTCTTCTAAGGGTATGGCCGCTAGTAGCGTTCGCTCTTCTAGTACTCCAATCATTCCGAACAATTGATCGCGATAAGCGTCAAAAAAATCTACATCATACAGGTTAGCTAGAACAGCAGCCCGCCGCTTTTTCCCTTTCTTCCTTGCTTTCTTGATCTTCTTTCGCTGCTTTTGAGAGCGATGGTATTTATCATCCCCCATCCCAGAGTGAACGGGAAACTCTCCTTTCACTTCTTGGTAAATGAATGGTAAATCACAAAAGAAAAACTCTTTCTCGTCCTGACCTAGGCGATATCCAGACATCTGAATGATACAATCAGCGGTAAGCATTTGCTCTTCTACGTTTGATACTATTGAGACTATGAAACAAGTGATGGGTGCATCTCATTTTTGCTGTTTGACACCGTGGTGCGTTACGGGGCGGGCTATCCAAACCCTGGCTACGAGGCAGAAAATGAGGCCCCCCTAACGCACCCTACGCAACTTTTTTACAAATATGAGATGCACCCCAAGTAATCGCATCCAAATGGGTGCGATGCACTGGTCTTTGTTGATTAACATTGGTAAAGGTCTAATGCTAGTTGGACATCCAGTAACTCACATCCTGGGTTAATCGGTACAGTTACTTTGCATTTATAGCGTTTCTCTTAGCTATGAGGTACACATTATTTTTTACCTCTTCCCTCTTCCCTCTTCCCTCTTCCCTGCTCCGAAGTCCCTGCTCCCTAAAAACCATAACTTTGTACCTCATGGGTATAAGACTTGCTATATACTACTACTCAAACCTAGAAATAGCATCTCCGACAACTTTTACAAACTCATAGGTTGACTCATAAGGCAAAACATTACGACCAGGAATTTTACGACCTTCACCTTGAGGAAGATGCTTGATATACTGAGCTAGTCGGTCTTCTGGTGTTTCAGATTTTCCCAGCTTACTAATACTTGAAGCTTGCTCTCCTACTACTACTAGGGTAGGTTGAGAAGTATTAGCGATCGCTTGTTGATAGTTTTGTCGCCAAAAGCCAGCCAAAAAAGAAAAAACTGCGTAGCGGCTAGCTGGATTAATTGCTCCCTTTTGGAGATTATCTAACCATTGGTTATCTACTGTAGAACTCTCAGCAAACAGTTTATCTTCCGAAAACTTTTGTAGGAATTGACGGCGACGAGCATAACGAAAGAAGGCACTACCTAAAGGAGATTCGAGGAGATTCCAAGCAACTCGCTGCTGCCAGTATTGAGTTTCTGCTGTCATCAGAGACCAAGACGGAGGACCTGAGAGTACTAACCCTTGAATATAATTTGGTTCAGTTTGCTTTTGGATCAAGGTAAGTGCCACAGGTAATAAAGCCCCTTGCACTAGCAGAATCACCGGTTTTTTGACTACAGTTGTTAAAAAATATTGTAACTGTTCAGCCCAATCGATCGGGTAGTAAGCAAGAGGGGGCATTTCGCTTTCACCACATCCTAGCAAGTCGGGATTATAAATTAGATGACCATGGCCAGTGTTCAACCACTCCTGGCAAAAGCGATGCCAAAAAAAGCGTGATAGTCCAACACCGATAGGATGGACTAATAGTAGAGGAGTTTTCGTCTTAGCACTTTCATCTGTTGGGGTATAGACTTCATAGGCACAACGGTAATTATGCCAAGTGTAGAATTCTTCTTTATATAAGGATGTTTGCCAATTATCTGTATTGGGCGAACTGGAAGTAGAAGAGTTCAATGCCATCTCAAATCCATCAAAAGTATTGTGGGTATTATAGTACGTTGTTATCTGCTCAAGATCTGAGTCTAATGGGACTAGGGAAGACTTTTGAAAAGGACAGCATGGGTGGCATGGGAGTCGCAATCACCGACACCCAATTTGGCAGAGAAAGTAAGGCAAAAAAAAGATCGCACTCCCAATACCTCAGAATGCGATCGCTCTTAGCGGAAGCTTCGCTTCATCGCGTAGCGTGGCCTACGGCCAATCGCATTTCTAGGGATCTGAGAGGTTGTCTGAGAAGTCTCATTTGCTACATATAAGCCCCCTAAATCCCCCAATTTTGGGGGACTTTTACCAGCAAATGATTCTTGTTCCCCCCAGAATTGGGGGGCTAGGGGGGCAAAATTTAGTATCAAAAAACTTTTCAGATATCCTCTGACTCCCCATCTCCCCACCCTTCCCATCCTTGCAACACTCCCTATTCCTCTGGCTCCATCGGCAGACTTATATCGAAAATAATTAGAAACCTAGCATCAGGCACCAGCTGTTTCAGGGTCTGCAAATAACCTTTGGCATCAGAACAGTTGGGGAACCGAGCGAAAACGACTGGTGGCATCGGTGGTAATAGGCGAACCATGACCCATGGATATAGGCTTGGACGATAGGACATAATATGAAGTTATCTCCTTTACTTCAAGGGGTAGCCAGAGCCAGCCTTCGCCCTAGCAAGTACGTCAGGCTGGCTCTTCCCGTGGATTTTATTGTCCACGGTTTGATTGTAACATAAAAAATTGCATATTATAGCATATTTTGAAAAGTTTTGTAAAAAATTATTGAGAGAGTCGGCAGAGGTACAGTTTTATATCATGTTAGGATAATTACCCTTAATAAAAATCTCCCCCATCTCCCCATCCTAAAAAGGGTAGGTTTTTGACAATTAGGAAGAGTCAGAAACAGCGAAAAAGCTATAGTAATTCTACGACTTGTGAGGTACAAATTTCTGGTTTTTAGGGAGCAGGTAGCATTGAGCAGGGAGCAGGGAGGAGGGAAGAGGTAAAAAATAATGTTTACCTCATGAGTCCTATAAACGCTATAAAAGTGTTGAAGGGGGATGGAAACAGGATACTAAAAGTCAGGGATTCTTGATATATCTAAATTTTTTCGGTTCTTCAGTACCTTTTATGCTAAATTTCCAGTTAAAAAACTTATAAAGCTTACTATAAAAGGGTTCTGAGGCTATTTAACTAACAAAATTTTCTGAATACCGCCTCTTCCCACTACTCCCTGCTCCCTGCTCCCTGCTCCCTTTGCAAAAGTGTTTATTTAAGCACCTACACAGAATTAATTACCTACTTAAAATCTCTATAACCCTTACCCGGCAAGGTTTTGATTATTTTAAAATGTGTAATTAATTTTGTGCACCTGCTTAGCATAACAAGTACGGAAGAGCCATTTTTCCTATTTCAAAAACAGCTTTAGTCTAAACCTCTGCAGCTGCATTCATCCAAAAAAAACTTAGTCAATTATTCTGGTTTTGAATATTTTCACACTTGCCATGCACGAGTTAGTGGGTTTATAAAAACTAAAGGGAGCAAGTCAAGGTTACAGCATATTCTGCATGTATGACTTTCTCCCTAAACTTAACTACTTTTGATTTCTCATGTTACCATCCCAGAACTTCGATTCCAACAACCTTGAAGCTAATCAGCTTTTAGGTACTTCAACTGCTGTGTTAAATCCAGATACATCTTCAGGTACTGGTCTTCCAGTACTTCCTCTTGTACGAGGTGGAACTGCGGTTGCTTTAGTTATTGCCCTAGCTTTTTTCACGAAAACAGTAATCGAAGCGATTACTAAGTTAGTCAAGGAGGTCAATGATGGCAAGTAAATACTCCGGATTTGGTATTGTTACTTGTTAACTACCAATAGCTTAACATAAAAAATCCCCAACTATTACTTAGGTAGTGGTTGGGGTGATGCTTCGGACCCGCTACGCGATCATAGGAACGCAGTATACTTAAGGAGTATTACTTACATCGGGCAAACCAAGTTTTTCGACTGTTCTTTTTCCTTAGTTAACGGCTGATAGGTCTTGTGAGCATAGGGCTCATATCCCTCGAAACCTGAATAAGTCATCTCACACAATAACCGAGACTTGAGCGGAGAAGGAGGTAAATTTACCTTTGCTACTTTTACTTCTACTAAACCTGGATCATGCCTTAAAATATCAAGTAGATCCTGTGACAAGTAGCGGGGACAATACCCTAGGTGATAATGATCTGCTGTGGTTAACACTAAAGCCTTATTGTCATAAGAATTATGAAACTCGTGACATAACCACAACGGATCACCAACTTGTAGCTGTTTTATGCGGTCCATAGAACACTCTGGTAAATGACGCAAACCATGTACTAGAAAACAAAGGTGGTATTTCCCGTCACTGTCGAGGTTTGGAGAAGGGAAAACTTTAAAATTATCTGTTTGTCGATTTCCTTCGCTCCTTGCTAAAAATTCCATCAAATCAAAACTCTGGGCTGATAAGTTGAGCCGGTCTAGATGCTTTTGGTAATCTGGACGCGAGGGTGACATAACTCGGTTGGCAAAAAACGCAAACAACTCCGTCGAACGATAGGTCTTATCCCACTCTGGGAAAGACATTAGAGGCTCAAAGCCAAATTTTTTTTGCGCTTCCTTTGCACCTTCTATATAAACAAAGGTGTAATTTTTTCCATTAAATGTCAATCGACCCACCGGGTTCCACGATCGACTTTCATGATCTTGCCAAGCTAAAAATAAAGTTTTTAGGGAAGTGATACTCATAAATTTAATAGACAGAGCAGTCTTTTTTTGTTGGTGAGCAAAATTTTCTTAGCAAAGTCAGATGCTTCTTTTGAGATCCGAAAATCTGGAAATGCCTGTAAAGTTGAATTTATCTGTTGCTCTGAAATTTGCTCAAGACGGTTGAGCCACTCCTGACTAGCTTTAGGATAGTGAGTATTAAGGTATTCAAAAAGTTCAAATGTTTTCAGAGGCTTTTTTTCATTTTCGTTAAGATAAAAGGCTGACCAGCACTTATTTACGTAAGACTCTACAGACTTATGCTGGCGTTTAGTATCAGAAAGTTCACGACCCAGACATGAGGCGTGATCGTAAGTGGGAGCTAGATAAATACCTGTTTGAGATGTCTTAGGACGTACAAACCCCCAATTTTCATGATGACGATCACCATTACCAATCCACGCATCTAGCAACAAGTAGCCAACAAACAAATCTCTTGCATCTGTGAAACCATCAGGTACTTTCCATTTAGGGGGGAAGTTAACCGATTTTTTTATAATCGCCTCCATAACCGCTTCAATTGTGTGTTGATAGGCGTTTTGCTTAACCGAAGGGGGATAATCGGGATTAATGCCACTAAGTACTTGATTACCATGCACTAGGGTTTCTCCCTCTCCTAAAAAATTGACTGTAATCACCCCTTTGTTTCCATCGGTTGTTTCTGCTAACTCATACCGCGCCGCAGGTATATCTAGAAGATTGCACAACTCAAATGCCACTTTTTCTGACCAATCTTCTCCTGTGTTTTGGCGAGGATACTTGAAGAGACACTTTTTCAATTGACGATGATAAAACCAAAATTTTTCCTTTGTCCCCATTGCTTCGTCTTGAGCCTGACTCTCTTGGTCCGAAGTTAAACGAATGATCTCGTACTGATTTGCTGCCACCTACAAAACGCTATCAAAACCTATTTAGTGAAAGATGAAGTCACGTGATCGCCTCCTGGAGCTTTCCAGAGTTAGCCCGAATTTTCCCGCAGGGAAGGCTTAGCCTAAGGCTATCCCGATACTAAGTCCTGAGTCAATAACGCTACTTTCCAAAGCTATTATTAGTATAGCGCTACGCGCAAGTCAGAAGTCAGAAGTCAGAAGTCAGAAGTCAGAAGTCAGAAGTCAGCTATGACTAAGTTTTGCAGTTTAGGAGCTATGCAGCGCGGTCTTGGCGAGGCAGCGCGGTCTTGGGGGTTCCCCCCATGAGGGACTGCATCAAGACAATGTTAAACATCTAAATGGGTAGTGCCATATAAGCACCTACACAGAATTAATTACCTACTCCAAATCTCTGTAAGCCTTACAGGGTAAAGCTTTTAGTTTTGTCTGTGGGGCTGACCTTGAACGTAGTTATAAGGGTTTTTGGCTTGGGGGATTTCAGGGCGAAACCCCACCCACTCAGGAGCTTCAGCCAACCGAAAAATTGAGAATGAAACAGCCCTGGGGTGTTACGGGGGATTCCTCTTGCCTTAAAAGCATAAGCAATATCGCTCACTCCTGATGAGAATTGGGCGTTGCTGATTCTGGGTATGATTCCGCCCCCCTAGCCCCCCAATTCTGGGGGGAACAAAACTCTTAACTGAAGTTCCCCCAAAGTTTGAACTACTCGAAACCTCAATCCCAAGCTCTGTGGCGTTCCTAGGCTTGTCGGTACTTATTGCTACTGGGTACAGTCTTCTTGAGAATGATCACAACGTTTAGCTGAAGGGCGTTTGAGCGATGCAGCGCGGTCTTGGGGAGCCAGTGCGGTCTTGGGGGTCTCCCCCATGAGCAACTGGCGTGGTTTCCCCCACTCGCGCTTTGCATCAAGAAGCGATTTGGTTCTCAAATAAAAATGCGACCAGTGCCTATAGTTGGATTATATTCCAATTGCAGACATACTTCAAGAACCAACATGGGTACACAATTTTTTTGCTCAATCGCTATATCCCTTATGGGGAGAGCTTTTAACTATCATAGTAGTACAAATGAACGGGGTAACTTCAGTTCTGGATCAATGTCGTGGTTCCGCAAAATTCTCTAGAAAGGTATTCTAGGCTCTTTTTAAATAAGTTCAATTCTTCCTAGGTTGCTCATACTGACAAGTTGAGTTGATTAAAAAGGGATCGCTTTCCCTGATTGGCGTTCTAGCTACCCGTCATAAGACATGTACCAGGAAACATCTGTTTTAGCCCTCAAGGACGTACCTCTTGAGTGGCAACTAGCCAACCTTCGTTCCCTCTCTTTCTCCCACATTAAATAAGCTACGCCAGGACGTCTTGGGTTGTTAGTTACCTTTAGTTCCTCTACATCAAAGAACTCGTTTTGTTTTATTCTGTTCAATACCTTAAGTTCCCTGACTAAGGTTGCCCGGTCTAGTATTTGCTTGTCGGTTTCCGTGCCCTTTTTGTCAATCCTTTCTATCTCGTCTACACATCGGTGGATTTCGGATTTAATTTCGATTTGGAAAGCTAGGACTTTTCTGTAAGTCAACATATTATTTTTTTTTGCATTGAAGAGAAACAAGGCAACCGTTGCTTTACATTCTGCGGTTGTCTTATTTCTCTCTACAGATACTTGAAAAATGATTCCGGAAGTTTGACAAATATTTTAGATATCTCTTTTGACTCTTCTAAAGAGCTTGAAGGAGAGTTTAAGGATATAGCTAGGTTCCGGAACTTTCAGTTTTTTTAGTGGGGGTAACCAAAATCCTGATTGCCCCAGTGGAACCTCTTAAGCTGCCTGTATTCTATATTTACATCGGGCAATCTCGGTTTATCGGTGTAATCGAGTGACCGCTGGCATTTGACATCACAGCGATCACCATTGTTGTCAACAGCTCTACCCGACAATGAAACAGCCCTGGGGTGTTAGGCGGGATTCCTCTTGCCTTAAAAGCATAAGCAATATCGCTCATGACTACAGCGGTTTGCACTTCAGTTAGGTACTTTCGTTCTGGGTTTTTAGGGAGCAGGGATCACGGAGGTAAGCATTTAGCATTCAGCATTCAGCATTCAGCTTATGCGGTACGTTAGGTCACAGCGTCGTTCGCACAGCGTGGCCATTCGCGTAGCGTGGCCGTTCGCGTAGCGTGGCCAAAAGGCCAAAAGGCCAAGGCCAAAGCCTGTGCCATCTAGCTGATAGCTGACCGCTGATAGCTGATGCTGACTATTCCTCAATAATATACTACTCCTAAATGATAATGGAGAAAGCTTCATAACTTCCTAAATTAGGCATAGTAAATAACCGATATTCAATAAACAATTCAAATAATTTCTTGGTGAGCTTGAAAGATTGACCTTTGGTCACGCTACGCGAACAACACCGTTGATGCATCTGTTGTAATACTTTTTTAGCCTGCCCCCAAATGTTCTCAATTGGATTTTCTGATGGTGCGCGCCTGAGCAAAGCGTAGACAGTGAATATTCCACTGTTTATCAGTATTAACTTGTGCAATAAAATCCCGAAACTCCTGGGAACGGTGATAACTGGCTCCATCCCAGACTAAAACAATTTTTGCCCCTTCACTCCGCCTTTGCAGATGTTTTATGAAATCAATTGTTGACAAACTGTTAGCTTTTTTATAACGACTGAGTATAACTTCTCCACTGACACAGTCTAATGCCCCATAGTAAGTCATTAAATCACGATAATTTGCGCTTATCTACCTCTCGTCTTTCTTTACGATCTCCCCACCCATAACCACAAATATCCCCTGCACAAACATGACATTCATCTAAAGAAAATACCCGGATTTTTCCCTTTTGGATTTCTTCGTGATTCTCTTCGAGCCAATCACTAATCATGATTGTTGTGCTCCTCGACCACAGATTTATCATACTTGGGACTTTGTCTTGATGCAGTCGCTCATGGGGGAAACCCCCAAGACCGCGCTGCATCGCTTTTTTACCCTGATGCCAACTCATCCCCGCACTATACACGTAAGTCGTAATAGCTTTGCAAAGACCGATAAACAAATCCATAAACGTGGTTCTTCATGGTCAACTAATTCCCAAAGATTTCTTTGTGTTTCTTGTTTAATCCAGTTTATGACAGCAAAACGATTGTGAAGGACTCAAGTAACCTGAGCTACCTTTATGCCGTAAGGTCAGGCCAGAACATCCTTCCTCTCGATAGCGTTTTTCCCAACGACTAATATAGCTCGATTGAACTCCCAACACTGCTTGGATTTCTCGGTGCTTGAGTCCTTGAATTCGCATTTTGACAGCTAAAGCTCGCTTTAGCTCTCTAGGATCCCGATTGCTAGCTATTAATTATTCCAGAGTCATGAGAATATTTCTGGGTCAACTTATATTCCATCATATCTCATTATTCTTCAGAATCATTTGGTATAACAACATCTGTAAGCAAAAGATTCAAGTTTTCCACCGTTAACAGAGGCAAATTAGGATTCTCCGTACTACTCACATTTTCTGGATTGGAAAAGAAACTAAAACTAAACAGATATCGTCCCCTGCTTTGATTGGGGTTTTTCTGACTCTGCCAATTGTCAATTTCATCGACAATATTTGTCCGCAGCTGTTGAGTCACTCCTAACATATCCGTGGAATCCCCAGACTTTGAAACCGTAAATCGAGGAGTTAGTAAAACAGGTAAGGAAGCTAACAGTTCCTCTTCGTTAGTGTTGCTAGCTAAAGCAAAGGCATACTGACAGCTAATCCGAATATCATAAGGACGGTTAATGACAGCTGGCAGCAAGACTTTGAATAACTCTTCCAGATGCTGTGTCAAGGTTTTACTTCTGGAATCGCCCAGGTCGGCAATATCCCAACGCTTATCATTAACAATTAGAGGAGTAATCCGGTTCTTAAACCTTACTTCAGGAGTCTGGAAGATGAAAGCAGCATTAGTTTCCCTGCCATCAATCAAATTTTTATTGCGGGCGAGACGGATAGCACCCCAGGCATTTTGATAGTCCAACACATCCAAATTAGTCACAGTCACCTTACGATCTGGTAATGCCGACTCCCCAAAGGTTTCTACCCCAGTTGCATCAAGCAATTTGGTGAAATCATACTCAATAGTCGTGTAAGATACTGTGGAGGAGTTAGTGGTTACATCTTTCTGCCTGGTATCATTTAACTCATACCCTGGTAACTCAATGTCTAAGATTTGTTGATCACCAAAGGGAATATTGTTAGTGGGAGTGATGATAACCGTTTTGGTTTCTTCGTCAGCAGATAGGTTTTCATCAATATTGTAGTGAACTGTCTGGCGAGATGCCTGTGCGATCGCAATCGGTTGCCAAATTTGCCATGACCTAGCCACCTCTTCTGCTAGAGTTGCAAAGGCATTGAGGGCAGAGGTAACCGTACTTTTGTTGTAATTGGGATCGGTTAACCCTGTTTCCAAAGCTTTGAGATCACTGGCTAGGGTTGGATATAGATTGTTAAACCGCACCAGGGTATCCAACAGTGGATCAATAGTATTAGTCGTATCGATAATTGTGCCAACACCCACTGGGTCCGCAATGTCTGCATTAACTGCATTACTCAGCACAATAGTAAAGGTTTCATTATTTTCAACAAAATCATCGCTGTTGACTGTCACCCGAATTTCTTTGGTGGTTTCACCGGTCGCAAATTCCAGAGTTCCGCTAGTTTCAGCGTAATCTCCCGGTGCTTTGGCGGTTCCATCCTGGGTTTGATAATCAACCGTAACAATCTTTTCAGAGGGAGGAGATAAGGTAACAGTGAAAACTGCTTCTACGCCTTGATTGTTTTCGTCTTGATTTTCTTCGGGTTCCTTCAAAGAGACATCATCAATGGTCAATTTAGAGGAACCATTGTATTCAATCCGGCATTCAATGGTATCTTGAGCCACATCGGGATGTTCATAGAGGAAAACATAATTCCAGTCTCGAATATCCTCAGCACTGAGAATATCACCAGCAAAACTGTCGGGGTCAGGAATTGCTGTCTGGGAAATCAGAGAAGGAGGAAGGGGAAAATCTCGCAAAGGAATGGGAATTTGAACATCTCCAATTTGATTAGGCTCATCATTGAGAGGTTGAATAAAATTGAGCCAAGAGGAGGTGGAATTGGTAGTATTAATATTGTATTCCAACTCATTAACCTCATACTTCAGATTAACCGCAATATCTTCGTAACGCTGAGGCGTTTGGGTATTGAAGAAAAAGGTCACCGTAGACTTACCATTGTTGGCATCGCTCAGGGAAATTTTAGCTGGAGATAAAGTGAAATCTATCGATTGAAGCAGAGTTTGCTTTTCTGCGTCAGAACTAGTGGAGTTGGGTGTACTTTCAGGATTGGTGTAATAAGCCCCGTTCATCACTGGTTGCCCAGATAAACGAGGAATATCTTGATCAGACCATTGATAGCGATCAGCGATCGCGACATCCACGTTATATTGAACAATGGTTTCAATGTCGTAAGCATCCGCTAAATTTGTCAGCAATTCCTTTTGGAGTGCTTCCACCGCTAAGGTTTGGCGAGTAGTATACTCTTCGGAAGTTGTATCCACAGAAGTCTCCAATACATGGGTCACATTTTTACTAATCGAATCGGCCAAACTTGCTTTGACATCTAAAATGCGCCTAAGCTGATCCTTTAAAGTGCTATCATTCACTGCAGGGATAGCTGTTTCCGGTTTCAGGATATCTTCAATAGCACGTAAATACTTACGGGCTAAACCATTCAGGTCTACCGCATCCACTCGCACGGTTTCTGTTGAGCTTTGGTCAAGTCCATTCTCTTGGGTGTAGCTGTAAAGGTTTACTTCCCCTGACATTAAGGTATTGCTCAAAGGCGCAGCGGAAAAGAAGTAGGGGAAATCCTCTTTGATATCGTAACTAATCCCGGTATCCCCCAGATGAACTGCCCACAGGGTATCACTGTTTTGAGGATTAGCATTATCAATATTCCCAGCATCCCTCCCCACTGCTAGCTTTAAGTTAGGTAGTGCTTGCTCAAATGCCTTGGCAAAGGGGTCAAGGGAGGCCAGGCGTTGACTAAACTCAGCATTTTCTTCATCGGAGGAGCTGGTCAGCACAACGGTTTTGGGGGCAAAATAGGCTGATACTACCTCAGCTTCAGACACATAGCAATCCATCTCCTTTTCACACACATCGTCGGAATGCATCAAATCCTGGTTGCGTCGCATTTCCAGCTGTACGGTGACCGGGAAAAGTAAATCCGTTGGATACAGAAGACTATTATTGTTATCCCGGAAGGTGAGATCAACCGTTGTGCTAGCTACTGCTGGGGGAACAATCCAATTCTGATTGGCCTTAATCAGAACCGATTCATTTTGGAGCGCCTCTGCTACTTCTGCCACAGTTAGGGGGCGTTGCGTACGCTTTTCTAACAGATCCACCGCTGTTTTCAGACAACTGAAGTCATACATGCGATGAATAATCTCCAATGAGTCCTTTAAGGTGTCGATCAATACCTGATCATCGGGTTGACCATGGGCAGTTTCGATATTAGCGATCGCATCCGGCACATCCAAGGTTTCAGGTTGAGTATGAACCGTTGATGGCTCGAATTGGGATTTAAGGTTTCCTTCAGCATCCAGCAGTGTTGCTTTCAAGATACTCAAGGAAGATTCACTATCATTGGGATCAAGTAAGGCCCGTAACGCAATGCGATTTGCCCCTTCCAAGTTCTCCAGTTGCTCATAAATAGCATTGACCGCCCCAATGCTTTGCTGGGCTTGACTGGCGTCGCCTACAATATTATTCCCAATGCTTTGCTGGGTTTGACTGGCGTCGCCTACAATATTATTTTTGAAGTTAACCAGGGTTTGCGCCCATCCAGAGGTGAGGGTGTAGAAGGTTTCATCGGTTCCGGTCTGGATAGTTTGACTATCGATGAAAGCCGCTAACCGTTTTAAGTCGCTATTTACTGTATCGTCACTGTTGTAACTAATCTTAGTCAGGGATGCCAAAACCGGACGGACATCGATAGCAGTATTGCCACTCAAGAGTCCTGCCAGGGTTTGGTTAGCCACCGCTACGGCTGCTGGGGTAATTTCCGTTCCCATGGTACTGGTTAAGGTACTCAGGGATGTGGTTTGATCTGTGGATTGTACCACTGCTAGATAGTCAGGGTTCTGTGCAGAAGAGGTATCCAGGGTAAAGCGATCCGGAATGTAGAGAGTTGCCCCGGACTCTAAGGCTAAAGTGGGAGTTTGAAGAGCAATATCCCCTGCTGTGGTTTGATCGGTAATAATTTGACTATCATGGGCAGCAGCAATAGCAATCATTTGGTCGAAGCTATCCCCACTGGTGACAGTGTAGTTCAACAGCACGTCAGCCAGGATCACATCCTCTGTACCAAATAACCCACTCATATCGCTGACAGCAGCAGCAACCACAACTAATTGACTATCGATCGTAGACTCAGTCAGAATATCACTGATATTGCCCACTGCTTGTACCGTTTCCAAAACCGTGCGATGAAGGTTGGTTTGTAGATGAAGCTGCTGAGTTAGGTAAGCCAGGGTCTTCCGTTCGGGCAGAATTGCGTCAGTAATGGTATACTCCAGGGCACCCACTTCAGCAACAATGCCCGATTTCAGCACATCCATAGAGCTAACATCATTAGTGGCGACAAACTGGTTAAGGGCAATGTGATATAGACTATCCTGAGCCTGGATGGTGTAATCAAGGCTACTATCGGCGATTGTGATTGTTATTGTCGAACCTGCCACCAGTAAATCCTGGCGTTGGGCATTGGCAGTAATGACCGTTTCAGTAGTTTCTAAACTATTGTTATTGGGGAATGCTGCAGCGATCGCACTCCAACTCTTGTCAGTAATCACCTTGATCTCTACATTAAACGGAGTTGGTGTTGCTTCATCTTTCTTGGTCACCGTGACCGTTAATGTTGTGTCCGTGGGGAAAATTTCCAGACCACGAATGGCCTCAACCAGATCCTGGTCTTCTGACAGACGATTTTGAAGAGTTTCCAAAGTCTCGTCATCCTGGGTTGTGATATCCAAGGCTGAAACCGTAACCCCTGCCAGCAATACCGTGGATTCATTCTCTGCAATAATCTCATTGATACGGTCGGTCAGGATCTGGTCAAACTCCAGATCCAGGTCAGCATTTTCCAGCTGCAATACCCCATAGGCAATTTCTTCTAGGGTGGCGTTTAGGGTAACGTAATTGTTGAGGTGGGATGATTCTAGACCCTTGATCAGGACACCATTGGTTAAGGTTTCGGTGGTATCTAACCCTTGAGCAATGGTTTGTAGGTCGGTTTCGATCAGCTGGTCTTCCTCTAGGGCGAGTTGTGCGATCGCAATCGACTCGAAGGTATCCCCATCTTGAACGGTATAGTTTACCAAATTACCAGCCGTATCAGTAATAATCCCACCAACCGCTAATAAATCCGCCGTTTTTGCATATTCGGTGACAATTTCCTCAACTTTGTCACTTTCAGTGCCGTAATCTTTGTTGAGCTTGGTTGCGATCTTATTTAAGCTGTTGGTTGACTCAACCCGAATACCTACAGGAATCTGAATACTTTGACCACTGCTGAAAATACCACTAACTGCACTATTACTATCCCCTAAATCTCCAATATCACACCTATATTGATTAGCAACCGATTCCAGGTCTTCACTGTTACCAGCAACTGTATAGGTAAATTCCTGGAGATATTCCAACGTGACCAAATACTTATAGACATTATCCACAAAGCCCGTGAAGGCAGCACGCTGGGTATCAGTCAACTCCTGGTCACCGCTGGGAATCACCGATGTAATCACCGTAAAGGTTAAGTTCGAGTCATGAACCTGATAGTAAATTTGTTGATAGGTGGCGCGGTCAGTTTTAATCTGATCCAGTGCCTCAGTGAAAAGATTTCCAGGAGTGGGAATATATTTAGATTGGTCTAACACCAACTCCAGAATCAAATTAGCAGTCTTATCATCCTTGCTGGTGATCTGATAGCTTTCACCCACCGATGGCCATTGATTGATTCCGAAAATCGGGTCGAAATAACCTAATTTTTGGCTAATACCTTCAGCAAAGTTCCCATCGCTTCCCAAACGATTGCCATAGATATCTTGCCAGCGAAAATCTAACTTAAAGGTATCTCCAATACCGTAATAGGGATTGAGGGTATCCTTGAGAATTTCCGGTAATGCTTGGGATGGTGTATTTTTTGCTGCGGTAGTTAAAGCATAAACCGGCAAGACTTTTTCATAGACCCATGTTGTATCATCCTCATCCTCTTCAATCGGTCCGATCGGTAGACGGTCTTGCCCGGTTTCCTCCTCAGCTTCAATTGTACTGGGCAGCTGATAACTCAAAAGCTGATAGAGGTTTTGAATCTCATCGGTCGCAGTATCATTGTCTTGAGGTTCAATGGCAGTACGGGTCAGTCTAAAACCAAGATTTCCTGCCGGAATCCTTAACACATCAATGGTTTCACTACTGGTGGCAAAAATTTCGCTGACCTCATCATTGAGTGTACTAAACTGGGAATGATCAGATGGAATCTCAAGGCAGTTGTGATAGCTAGCGGGAGTGCTGCTAAAGGTCATTAACAGAGTGACCTGAGCCGTGTCCCCATCAGCAAACAGAGAATCTGGTAAGCCCTTTTCCTCATAGCTATAGTTGAGGTAATAGCCTTCACTATTTACAACAGTGCTTTCCTGAACCAGTGTTAGGAATGGTAGGAAAGTCGTAGGCAAGTCTAGTGTCACAGTACGGTTATCCCCAGAGTCTAGGGATAAATTCGTCTTCAGCATCAAGACGTCAGCACTGTCATTATCGGTCAGAACTTTCGAGTCACCACTGTCATCCAAATACAACAAGGTCAAGGTTGTAGGAGTTACGTTTGCGGTCAGAATATCTTGCAGTAATTGCCGACTAGCCGTTTCAATCCGTTCAATAGCGTATACGGTCGGCAAAAATCCGCTCCCATCTGAGGTCGAGACTTGGCGGATTTCCAAGGTTAATTTAGTTGCCCAGGTATATCCTGCTTCAATCTCCGCAGTATCTAAAGTTTCCCCCTCCGCAGTATCTAAAGTTTCCCCATCCGCAGTATCTAAAGTTTCCCCATCTTGAACTGACTGCTGATTGTAGAAAAGGGTTAAGCTTGTCTGGTCAGACTTAGACTTGAGATAATCACATAACCCAGAAGGAAGTTCCCACAGCAGATTATTGCTAGTTGCATTGATTTTTTGGCGAATAGTGTATTGCTGGTTCGTGGGATTGTAAAACTCCAGCAGTGTTGGAGGAGTTGTGGGCAAAATTCCACTGGTTTCTGCCTCATCAAGCTGCTGAATCAGTGTAATGGTGTTGTAGGTACCAGTATCAGGGAAAGGGTAATTAAGTTCAGAGGTTAACGTTTCACTATCACTGGTCTGACTAGTTTGACTGTCACTGGTCTGACTAGTTTGACTGTCACTGGTCTGACTAGTTTGACTGTCACTGGTCTGACTGGTTTCACTATCACTAGTCTGACTAGTTTCACTATCACTGCTCTGACTGGTTTCACTATCACTAGTCTGACTAGTTTCACTATCACTGGTCTGACTTTGATAATCAATTAGTCGAATCCAAGTCAAGGTATCCGGTTTAAATAACCGGATTTCATTGGGGGTAATGGTTACTGTCTCACTATCCCTGTCTGTTCCGGAAACAGTCCGCGTGACTGTGACAGTAAATTGTTGTCCTGTAGCAAGATAAGCAGCTTGTTGTCCATTAATAGTTGTAGTGTTATCATCTGTAAAGGTGGGCATTCGCAATCCATGCAACAAGAATCGTGAGGTCATTCCCGCTAAGGATTCGAACGACTCACCACCATTTAAATTAGTTAATAAAGTGCCTAGGGTAATCGTGCCATTTTCATCAACCCCCTCTTGTTTATCCCTAACATGATCGATGCCAAGCTGCACCGCAGAGCGAATAATTAAGGTGAAGTAGTCAATAAATAAAAGTTCAGCGATCGCTAACTCGGCGGATGAATCGTTGGTCGGTATTTGTCCCAGGACTTCTTCTGTGCTCTGGTTATGGTTATAGTTGGAGGATTGAAAATAAGTTTGAATCGCCTTGATTTGATCGGGAGAATATTTCGTACTATCAAAATCAACG
>NZ_JAAHHE010000111.1:14043-20161 GCF_010692525.1 Moorena sp. SIO3B2 | reverse complement strand
GCACCATTACGGTCTTGGGGGTTTCCCCCACTCGCTATTGCATCAAGAAGCGCAAGAGTTTTACTTCTGACTTCTGACTTCTGACTTCTGACTTCTGCTATAAAACACCCCACACCCCACACCCCACACCACTTGTGATCAGAATTGCGATAGTTTGCAGATACTCCCATAACAAACATGGTAGGTTTACTGGATTGGGAAAACTTAGCAACAAAAGGCATGAAATTGTTTTCTATGCTTTTTGAAACTCTAACCACTTAACAAGATTGAAACTCGGCAAACCTTACTTCCTCAAATTCGTTTTTCCTAGCTTATCAGTGATGGATCGCTACATCGCTGCTGAACTCATCCCACCGTTTCTATTTGGTGTTGGCGGGTTTTCATCTATTGGTGTGGCTGTGGGTAGCCTGTTTGATATGGTAGTCAAAATCACTGAGTTAGGACTATCCTGGACAATTGCTGCCCAAGTCGTGCTGTTGAAGTTTCCTGAGTTTATGTCCTATGCCTTACCCATATCAGTACTTCTCGCGACACTAATAGCATATTCTCGCTTGAGTAATGACAGTGAGTTAATTGCCCTGCGCAGCTGCGGTGTGAGTTTATACCGACTGGTTGCCCCTGCTCTGGTTCTCAGCCTAGTGGTCACCGGGATTACTTTCCTGTTCAATGAATTAATTGTTCCAGCGGCTAACTACCAGGCAACTATAACATTAGAAAAAGCTCTTAATCAGGAAAAACCCGCTTTCAATGAAAACGGTATTCTGTATCCAGAGTATCAGACTTTTCCCCAACCCAATGGCACAACTACTCAGACACTCAAACGCTTATTCTACGCCAATGAATTTGATGGTCAGACCATGAAAGATTTGACTGTTTTGGAGTGGTCTAATCTGGGTAAGTTGAACAAAATTATTCTATCGGAATCAGCTCTTTGGAACTCTACGCAAAATACCTGGGATTTTTTCCATGGGTCAATTTATTTTATTAGTCCTAATACCTCTTTCCAAAAAATAGTAACCTTTGATCATCAAGAAATTCCATTTCCTAGAGCGCCCCTTGATTTAGTCACTAAAGCCCGTGACCCCTATGAGATGAATATTCTTCAAGCCATAGAAATGATCCAGTTGCTTCAGGGAGCTGGCGATCGCAAAAAACTCCGGATGCTGCAAGTGCGGATGCAACAAAAAATTGCTTTTCCATTCATTTGTATAATCTTTGGCTTAGTGGGAGCAAGCATCAGTATTCGACCTAAACGAATCAGCAAAGGGACTAGCTTTGGGGTCTGTTTAATCGTAATTTTTGGCTACTACTTACTGAGCTTTGTGATCGGAGGTTTTGGTATAGCGGGAATTCTCTCCCCTATTGTAGCCGCCTGGTTACCTAATTTATTCGGTTTCGGAGCAGGAGGATGGTTATTGTGGCGATTGGAGGCTAATGGTTGATGGGAATTTGGAGTAGGGAATAGGGAGTAGGGAGTAGGGAGTAGAGGAAATCAAATTGACTGTACCTTATTAAGCATTCAGCCCTTAGCTGTCAGCTGTCAGCTGAATGCCTAGATTAAATTTATACCCTTGGATGTTAATTTAAAATTGTTAAAATTGAAAATTATTAATGGCTATTAACCAGTTAAAATTTTCAATTTTAACTAATCCCAGTTAGTTCTAAACTGCTACAGCAGTCGCTTTAAGTTCAAAAATCTTATTGATTACATCTTCTACTACCTTATCAGGAGTAGACGCTCCAGAGGTTACTCCTACCACTATCGAACCAGAGGGAAGCCAATTTCGTGCTACTTCTACCTCCTGATGTAGGGGTTTATGCTCGATTTCATCAGCAGAAATAATCCGGTTGACACTGTCAATGTGATAGGATGGTAGTTGTCGCTCAATCGCAATTTCTTGCAGGTGAGTGGTATTGGAGGAATTAAAGCCACCAATCACAATCATCAAGTCTAGCTTTTCTTCCACTAGCTCCAACATGGCATCCTGCCGTTCTTGGGTGGCATCACAAATGGTATTGAAGCTTTGGAAGTGATCGTTTAAATTAGACGTACCATATTTCTTCATCATGGTGCGCTCAAAAAGTTTGCCCATCTGCTCGGTCTCGGTCTTGAGCATAGTAGTTTGGTTGGCAATCCCAATCCGCTCTAAATCCCGCTCTGGGTCAAAGCCAGCGGAGATAGCGTTTTTAAATTTATCGAGAAATTCCTCCCGGTTACCACCATTGAGAATGTAGTTGGCAACGTACTCCGCTTCTTGTAGATTCAGCACCACTAGATATTTTCCGGCAAAGGAACTCGTTGCTACGGTTTCCTCGTGTTTATATTTGCCGTGAATAATCGAAGTGTACTCTTTTTTCTTATGCTTCTCTACCGTGTTCCACACTTTGGACACCCAGGGACAGGTAGTATCTACAATCTTGCAGTCTTTCTCGTGGAGTAGCTGCATTTCCTGAACACTAGCACCGAATGCTGGTAAAATCACCACATCCCCAGCACCAACAACAGAGAAGTCTTTCTTGCCATCCTCAACGGCAATAAATCCTACTGACATTTCCCGCAAACGCTGGTTAACAGAGGGGTTGTGAATAATTTCATTGGTAATCCAGATCTGTTCATTGGGGAAGTGGGTGCGGGTTTCATAAGCCATGGCTACAGCTCGCTCTACACCCCAGCAAAAGCCAAATGCTTCTGCTAGCCGGATGGTCACATCTCCCTGTTGCAGCCGATAGTTATTGGCACGAATCTCTTGAATCAGACTGCTTTGATATTCCGATTCCAACTGAGAGGTAACTTCGGCTTCGTGACCAAATCCTTTGCGGTGGTAGTTATCTGATTTCTGGAGTGAGCGCTTGAAAGCTTTTGTATCCATGGAGCTATCTTAAGCAAATTACTTATCCATCACTGCTATTATTAATTTACTTTTAATCAACCCTGACGCAATCCGTTTAGGAATTGTGATAATTTTTGTTCCCTACTCCCTCGGTGCGCTTTCCGTAGGCGAATTAAATTCGCCACGGGTCGCACCGCTCCCTACTCCCTACTCCCTGCTCCCTGTCCCCTTTGCTATAGGAATAGCTAATCCTTCTTGGAGGATAAGTTGCTCAAAGATTTGTAAACCATAGCGCCAGACTAAGTAACCTTGGGGACTCAGATGCAAGCCATCGGTACTAAGCTCAGGTTGCAGGTTGCCCTGATTATCAGCAAAGAGGGGATAGAGATTTAGATAAATCGCTCCTTCTGCGTGAGCGATCGCTTTTAGCTGCTGGTTCAGATTTTGGATGCGACTGTTGGGGATAGTAAGTAAGCGATCGCGTCCTTCCCAGGTTGCCTGTTCAGCACCATGGGGCAAAATCGATTGAAGGACAATCTTAGTTTCGGTATGGGCTCGCCGTAAGTAGCGAATCGTTAGCCGTTGGTTTTCTAGAATTGCTTCATCCTTGACCCCCCGAATTAGGTCATTGATGCCGATCATCACAAAAATTGCTTCTGGCTTAGTCTGATCCAAAATATCTAAGCGCTTGAGCAACCCTGCTGAGGTTTCCCCAGACAGTCCTTGATTAAGCCAGTAGCGTTTTGGGGGTAGCAGTGCATTGGGAAACCATAGGCTTAGAGAATCTCCCAGCAGAACGGTTAACTGTTCCGGTTGTTGATTAGCCACTACCTTAGCTTCCCTCTCCAGCAGTGCCAACCATTGTTGGTAATTTAACTGGTGTCGTGGTCCTAATTCAATTACTGGTTCAGGGGTGGGATTTAAAATTCGGGTAGTTACCACAGGATGGCTAACTGGATTTGACGTTGACTGCTGATACTCACCCAGTAGTACCCAGCTGAGAGTCAGAATCATGAACCCATTGGCAGCAAGGGATATTAAAGCCCAAGGTGGACAACGCTTCAACTCAATGAACAAAAAATTGGCATTATTTCTGTTCTAACATCCGTTAGGGAAAAGGTAATACCATCAGGTGACAGTTGACAGTTAACGCTTAACTGTCAACTGTTAACAAAAGCTAGTTAAAAGCAATAGACCATGCTAGCAAAACTCTAAAATTCAGAGCTACTAGCCATGTCTGTACTACTACTGAAGTTACCCATGCTAGAACTAGGGATCACACTGGATTCCTTGACAAATCCAGCGTAAGCTTCCATACCGTGTTCGGCAATATCCAAGCCTTCCAGTTCTTCTTCTGGTGTCACCCGGATACCGAGGGTAAGTTTGAGCACGAACCAGACGATACCACTAAACAGCACGGTAAAGCCACCAATCGCTAGAATACCCAGGATTTGGGTGCCAAGTTGACCGGCACTACCGGCGGTAAACAGACCTGAATCTTTAGCGAAGAGTCCAACGGCTAGGGTTCCCCAGATACCATTGACCAAGTGGACTGAAATTGCCCCTACCGGGTCATCAATTTTGATGTTGTCAAAGAAGGAAACCGAGAATACAACAATGATGCCACCAATCGCACCAATAATCACTGCTGAGAGATAGCTGACATTGTTACAGGGAGCGGTAATTGCTACTAATCCAGCCAAAATCCCGTTGATGATCATCGACAGGTCTGGCTTACCATCTTTTAGCCAAGCCGTCAAGGTGGCGGTAATCCCACCAGCTGCTGCGGCTAGGTTAGTGGTCACCGCAATATAGGGAACTGCCTCACTAGCAGCTAGCTCAGAACCGGGATTGAAGCCAAACCAGCCGATCCAGAGAATCAAGCAACCAAGAGTTGCAATACTCATGTTGTGACCTGGGATAGCACGAGGTTCACCGTTTTCGTACTTACCGCTACGGGGTCCGAGGAAGGCAGCTCCCATCAAAGCCGCCCAGCCACCAACGGAGTGAACCACGGTTGAGCCAGCAAAGTCTGAGAATCCCATGGCACCAAGCCAACCATCACTGCTCCAAACCCAGTGTCCAGTGATGGAGTAGGAAAAACCAACAATCAGGATGCTGAAGATTAAGAAGTCTAGGAACTTAATCCGTTCAGCAACCGCACCGGACACGATAGTTGCGGCAGTTCCAGCAAAAGCAGCTTGGAATAGGAAAAATACCGATATCGGTAGACCTGCCGGAAATGGGTCTAACCCATAGGTAGCGGGATCTTCACTGCTTAGGAAAAAGCCCGACATCCCAATAAATGCATTGCCTTTGCTGAACATAAAGGAGAAACCAATTGCCCAAAACGCAATGGTTGCCAAGGCAAAGACGATTAGGTTCTTCGAGAGAATGTTTACCGCATTCTTCTGGCGGCAGAAGCCGGTTTCTAGCATTCCGAATCCGGCATTCATGAAGATAACTAGGATGGCAGCTACCAATATCCAGATAGCATTGAGAGTTCCCTGAATTTCGGCTGGGCTAGGTGCCGCACTATCCTGGGCAACAGCAGCTGTATGCCAAACTAGAACAATTATCCCTGTCAGAGGAATACAGGCGAGCCAGTAAGGGGAAAACGATTTTGCGATCGCTTTCAATGGCTCTAGATAAGGAGAATCCCACGATGAGCGGGAGGATTGGTGAGCCATCGGTCGCCTAGATTTTACTAGGGTACCCTTGTTTTTCATTGTTCGCTGAGATTTTGAACTTGACATAATAAGCGTTAACTTACCTCTCTTTTTGATACACTTCCTCACACTGAGAAACTTCAGGAAACAAATTGTAAAATTAGCCACCGAAACCTAATAGTCCATCATTTTTCAAGGACTCATCATGACCTCACCCTGCTACCTTTACATACCTGATTGCTAGATGCTAGACCCCTGTCTGGGCCAGTAATCAGGGAGTTTCTTCAGCTAAAGCCTTGTCTTAAGACAAAACCTTACAAATAACTGGGACTATAGTCAAGGGAATTAAAGCATTATTTAATGAAATATTTCATTAAATGAAATTTTTCATTAAAAATTGCTGCAGGATACCCCACCTACACTGGTAGAGTTATTTGCTGACGGTGCTTTCAAGGGATGGAAGCCACCTTGAAAGTACTTAGCCCCAACCGACATGCTGCACCTCTAACTAATGGTTTAGACTAATGGTTTTGAAATTAATCCAGTTCTAGGTTCAAGTAAGCATGTTTTCTTGGTAGAAAATTGACTAAGCAATTTCGATAAAACTGGTACACGATA
>NZ_JAAHHE010000111.1:0-13779 GCF_010692525.1 Moorena sp. SIO3B2 | reverse complement strand
TAAAATTAGCTATCCGAAAGGCAATACTTAAGCCAAGTATCCGTTCTAAAGAACCAAATACCGAGCCTAATTTAACTAACCCCAGTGGGCTTGTCTCCCTAAGCGTTTAAATACGTTCCCCTGTGCCCCACGGTACGTTAATTGGTGAAAGTTGACTTTACTGGTTCTTCGGTATCCGCGCTTGATCCATGGGTTTTGGCGGTGCGACCCGTGGCGAATTTAATTACGGGTCAAGCGCACCGATGAGGTTTTTCGCGCCTCGTGTACTAGCATCGCTTTACGTCGTTGGGGAGCTTGGCAGTACCGACGAATCCTGCCTGTGCTAGGCTACATCCTCATTATGTATCAACTCTGGAAAAGTCGCCCTAGAAGGGCACCTCAAGTAGCGTGGCCAAAGGCCAGGCTTGAAACCCAAAATTTTTGGTCAACTCTAATAAAGTCTTACCTCTTTAGTAACCCATCTACATCCTTTCGGATTAGGTGAGGTTATTGACTAGTTGATAGGTTTGTATTTGAGGTGTTTTGATCTAATATCTTTTTCTGTTATAATTCTGTATCAATATATACTGTTTTTCACAAAAAATGATCGTACTTAAAACTAGGCAGATGCAACGTCTAGTTGGGGAGCTAATTGGGCGAACGAGAATTTGACACTCCTACGGGTAGAAGCCGATCATGGTACAACTATAAGAATGGGCATACTGTAGACTAGGCATGTATTTGATATGCTCAAGGGATTAGCTATGGAATTGTATAAATAACAGCAGTGAATCGAATTGACCAGGAATTGGCAGCCTTAGAGGAAGCCATCACCCATTTGGCAAAAGAATTCCAAACAACCTACTCTAACTATTTGACCTTTTTAGGTCAATGCGTCGGGCAGCAGCTGATTATGGCTGCCTATCGGATTTGTACTCAAGGGTATCCTGAGTCTTTTCTAAATTTGTCGGTTAACAGTCGGCAACAGTTACAGCAATCCCTACGAAAGCTGGCTCAAGAGACTCAACAACAGTTGCCATCACTCCTAGAACAGTGGCAAGAGTCAAGGTCAGCTACTACTGATGGCTCTGATCATGACTCTGATCATGACTCTGATCATGACTCTGAAATACCTTCATCTACAGAAGACTCTCCATTTTTTAATGCTCCAACCGAGCCATCACCAGCAGCTGAGTTGACGAGTAACCCACGAAATAGCATAGAGAAACTGGAAGAATGGCTCAAGCACCTAGAGAGTGGGATCACCAAAACTATTCAAGATGTCTCTGTGGAAACCAATCGGATCTTGCATAAATCCTCAATTATACCAGACAAATTTCCCCAAGAAATCCTAGAAGCAGCGGCAAAAGTCGAAGCATCTGCAATCGAAACGGCTGAATCCCCCAATATTATCAAAATAATGATGGAAACTAAAGGTGATGGCGAAACAGATGAATCCAGATTAACCCGTATTATTGCCATTAAGCTGCGCTTATCTGAGATAGAATTTGCAGACCCTAACTTGACCCCTGGACGTAAGAAAATTAGAGATCTATTAGCTAAAATGAGTCAACTGAAGCGAGAGTATTACAAAAAACAGCGGCAAAAGGCAGTTGCTCAAGCCGAAGCAGCATGGCGTGCCAGCTGGTTTGACGATTAAACTGAGGTAATGATCAATGACTAAAAACCAAAGACCAAAGACTAAAGACCAATGACCAAAGACCAATGACCGAATTACCAGATTGGGTGCGATTGCAAAAAGCCCTGTCGGTAGAAGCAAGAGTTGGCTTTACTGATTTGGAAGGGAATCAATACCGCTTTAGTGAATTCCTCTGCCTCAGTTTTGGTAAGACTCCTAATGTCCTAACATCAACTGAGAAACGGCGTTGGCAGGACATCGGCAATCAGTTTGCCCGTTATTCTCAGATGACGCTACAGCAAAGGCAACATCTGGTAGCTGATACTCGCCGCTTTCTCAACGACCTGAAGCAGAACACTCAACGCCGTTTAGTTGAAGATAAATATCAAACAGAACATCCTATGGTCAGAGTGCCTAAAACCAAGCCCTTGGTGGAGAAACAACAGGCATCCTCAGAGCTTGGTAGTAAAAAAAACCTTGACCTACCACTGGCTAAGTTGGCAGCAGTGGGTAGTAAAAACAGTGAGTATTTAGCACGTCTGGGTCTGCACAAAGTGCGTGACTTGCTCTATTACTATCCCCGTGATCATATTAACTATGCCCGTCAGGTCAATATGGCTGACTTAGTACCTGGTGAAACAGTCACTATCATGGGTACGGTGAAGCGCTGTAACTGCTTCAGTAGCCCCCGTAATAAAAAATTAACTATTTTAGATATAGTCTTAAAAGACTCTACTGGTCAAATTAAGCTCAGTCGTTTTTTTGCTGGCTTTCGTTACAGTAATCGTAGCTGGCAGTATCAACAAAAGCGACGGTATCCAGTGGGAGCAGTGGTAGCTGCTTCGGGTTTGGTAAAGAAAAATAAATATGGGATTACCCTAGAAGACCCGGAACTGGAAGTATTAGAGCATCCAGGGGGTACCATTGACTCGATGAAAATAGGTCGAGTTGTACCCGTTTATTCCCTAACAGAAGGGGTACCAGCCGACATGGTCAGGCGGGCAATAATTGCTGCACTTCCCTACACTTCTTTGATTAAGGAACCCTTGCCAGTAACCTTTCGTAAAGAATATGGGTTGATGGGGGTCTGTGATGCGATCGCAAACATTCATTTTCCCCAAAATGCAGACACCCTTGCTGATGCCAGAAGGCGCTTAGTCTTTGATGAATTTTTATACTTACAGCTCGGATTTCTCCAGCGCCGCCAAGCTCAGCGTAAAACCCAAAGCAGTGCGGTCATGGCTCCGATTGGTAAACTCTTTGACCAATTTAATCAACTGCTTCCTTTTGAATTAACCGGGGCTCAGACAAGAGTTATCAATGAGATTCTCAAGGATATGGAATCAGAGACACCCATGAATCGATTGGTTCAGGGAGATGTCGGTTCCGGCAAAACTATTGTAGCAGTTTATGCTATTATAGCCGCAATTCAATCGGGCTATCAAGCCGCTTTGATGGCTCCCACTGAAGTATTAGCTGAACAGCACTATCGTAAGTTAGTAAATTGGTTTAATTTACTACACCTTCCCGTTGAATTACTAACAGGTTCCACTAAAGTTTCTAAGCGTAGAAAACTTCATTCCCAGCTAGAAACAGGAGAACTTCCCTTGTTGGTAGGAACCCATGCTTTGATTCAAGACCCAGTGAACTTCAACAATTTGGGTTTAGTGGTGATTGATGAACAGCATCGGTTTGGGGTAAAGCAACGGGCTCGTTTACAGCAAAAAGGTCAATCTCCCCATGTGCTGACTCTGACCGCCACACCAATTCCCAGAACCCTAGCGCTAACCCTCCACGGAGATTTGGATGTGAGTCAGATTGATGAATTGCCCCCTGGTCGTCAGAAGATTCAGACAACTGTGCTACGGGGTAAAGAGAGAAAACATGCCTATGACTTGATTCGTCGAGAAGTGGCTCAAGGACGGCAAGCCTATATGGTATTGCCCTTGATTGAGGAATCGAACAAATTAGATTTACGCTCGGTAATTGAGGAGCATAAACGACTGTCTGAGAGTATATTTCCAGAATTTAAGGTTGGGTTACTTCATGGTCGGATGAATTCAGCCGATAAAGATAAAGCACTGAGTGCTTTTCGGGATAACAAGAGCCAAATTATTGTTTCAACTACCGTGATTGAAGTGGGTGTAGATGTACCCAATGCGACCGTAATGATGATTGAAAATGCAGAACGGTTTGGGTTATCTCAGTTACACCAATTACGGGGTCGTGTGGGTCGAGGTTCTGACAAATCTTATTGTCTTTTAGTCAGTGGTTCTAATACTGAAACAGCCAGACAACGTTTGGGGGTATTAGAACAATCCCAGGATGGCTTTTTTATCTCAGAAATGGATATGCGTTTTCGTGGTCCTGGGGAAGTTTTAGGTAAGCGCCAATCCGGGTTAGCAGATTTTGCTCTAGCTAGTTTGGTAGAAGACCAAGAGGTATTAAATTTGGCGCGGGATGCAGCAGAAAAGATTATTCTTCAGGATGAAATATTGGATAATTACCCTTTAATGAAAGTCGAGTTAGAGTATCGGTATCAGAAGTTGATGGATGGAACAATTATGACTTAATTTAACATAGACTTGTTTCAGAAGTAGGGAACAGCGGATCTGGGAGTAGGTCGCACCGCTCCCTACTCCCTACTCCCTACTCCCTACTCCCTACTCCCGCTATACTAGTCCAATACATCAACTGTGCCCAACTGACCATCAATCCTGACCCGCTGACCATCTCGTAATATATCAGTGGCATGATTAATATCCATTACGGCTGGGATACCATACTCTCGGGCTACAATGGCACCGTGGGATAAACGTCCCCCTACTTCAGAAATTACGCCACCAGCACGAGCGAGTAATGGTGCCCAACCAGAATCGGTGTAGGGTACAACCACAATGGTTTGCTGGTCAATAGTGATATCACTTTGCAAGGTTTTGACTATTTTTACCAAACCCTGTACTTGTCCCGAACTGGCACCAATGCCTTGTAGCCGTCGTTGCTCAGACCCAGCTAAAGATTTGGGTTCAGCGGGTAAGGGAGGATTATTGCCATAAACCAGGAAAGGTACCGTAGTCAGCTGAGCATCCTGTTCAAATTTAGTCCGTCGTTGTTGCACAATTTCTTGAAGCTGTTGTCTGAGTTCCTGGTTATCACTACCTACTAGAGAGCGAATTTCGGCTAACTCCAAGAAAAAAATGTCCCCTGGTTCCAATAGTAAACCTGACAGCAGCCAGCGTGCCTCTAAAGCCAAGAAGCTCCAACGTAGGTGAGCCATCAGCTTAGAGTAGACTTGGGTCACTCGACCTTTGAGATCCAGCCGTGCTTGTACCACTTCAGCTTTCCAGTGTTGCCCTATAGGTTTTGGAGATTGGGGCAGTGGATGAGCTAGAAACTGAGCGAACAACTTTCTAACAGCTCGGGGGTCTTCTTGCCAGCGGGGAATTGCTACATCGGTTGCCACTTCGCTAAGGTAACCATAGCCCTCAAGAAAGCGGTCAAACTGCTCTAAAATACTGGAACCATCTGGGATTTCTGCTAGGGTGGCAAACAGAGAGGCTCCACTGTCATAGATAATTTGTTCGTGGCTTAATAAATGGCGAGCATCTGCTGCTATCTTAGCTAAGGCTCGCATACTATCGACCTCTGGAGTTTTGCTGTTATCTAGTTCTTTGTCATCAATCTTGAGTAGTGCCTGCCGCAAGGACATACTAAGGGGAGCAAGAATACTATAGTAGGTGGCTCGTTTCAACACCTTCAGAATACTGTCGATGCGTTCTAGGAGTTGCACTGGAGATAATTCCGACTGGGTTCTTGCTGAAAGCTGATTCAATAGGGGCAGAAAGTGGGTTTGGTAATCCGCTTCAAAATCTTGGTCTAAACGCCATTCCCGACCGAGCAATCGTAGTAAACCAGGTACGTTTTTTATAGTGGTATTTATCGGTGGTTTGGAAAACTTAGCTCCCCTAGTCAGAAATTCCAGACTTTCTGGGGGTAGACCCATACGCCGAAAAATTTCCCCCAACAGAGTAACATTGAAGTAAGCATGGGAATAGTGCAGGGTGGCGGTTTCGGTGAAATCCATTCCTTTAGCTCGTTTCCCTAGCACTATGGTAAAAATCTCTCCCCAAACACCGCAGGTGAGGGGACGATTAATCGACCAAGTTAGGGGTCGGATTACTCCTGGAATCACTTCCGCAGCAATTTTACGAGTCCAGGTTGGTTGTAGAGTAGTGATAGGTCGTGCTTGCAGTAACCAAAGGGTTTGACCGTCATAACTCCACTCAAGATCTTGGGGAAGACCCTGGTAATAGTCTTCTAACCGACGTGCCAAGAGCGCCACTTGTTTGATTAAGGCTGGGGGGACATCACCACTCCCCTCAATCCGTGAGGAGGGCAAACTTTCTGCTGAATCCTCTTGCTGCCCTGACTTCTGGAAATAAACTTGGTACTGCTCTGGTGTTACTTTACCCGATACAACTTGTGTAGCATATCCAGGTAGGGCTTCGACCACAACAGCTTCTCCCTGTTGGGAAATAGGGTCACGACTGAAAGCAACCCCAGAAAAAACCCCTTTGACTTGTTTTTGAATGAGCACAGCCATCGCTGTATCTGGCAGTTGCTGATCCCGACGGTATTGTGCAGCTACTGGATTACGATAAGACTCTAAGACTCGATTAATGGCATCCAGTAGTGCCGCTGAGCTGGTCACCTGCAAGATGCTTTGATACTGCCCTGCGGCTGAAGCCTGGGCTGAATCTTCTCCCACTGCGGAAGAACGCACTACCAGGGGTTCAGATTCAGAAACGGGTAGGTATTTGAGCAAAGGTTCTGGATCATCCCCTGGAGGGAGTACCCAGCCCACAGGTACGGAGTAACCAGAACGCTTCAGCTGGGATAGGGTGGCAGCTTTTTGCCCAACTTTTTTAGGGTCTAGTTTGGTGTCCAGAGAAATTACGGCACTATCGCCTTGGAAAAAATGAAACACTTTCTTAGATTCTGCTTGAGTTTCTCCACTCGGAAGGTCTAAGTCATCGGGAATTTTTTGATAAATCCAAGCTAATAATAGACTCAAGCTGGTGGCAATTACAATTCTGGAGACATCCTGGGGATGCAATAAAGCCAGAATCACTGGGAACAAGACTAAAATCACCCGTTTGCCATGTTTGGGATTGCGGAAAATGGTAAAGCTAATCCCTCCAATCAAAAATACCAGCAATGCGAGAATGGGGTCATGGCATAATACTCCCCAAGTTACATTGGTCGTCCCTGCACCTTTGCCTATCCAGTAACGACCTAAGACCAGCATGATTAGAGCGATCAATTCCCAGGCTGATTCACTGGGAAAGAAGTGGCGAGCTAGTAAGACTGCTGCAATTCCTTTTCCTGCCTCTGAGAGCACTGCCAAGACACCAACCAGATTTCCTCCGTGGTAAAAGGCGGCTGAAACTGATATATTACCAGTACCGACCTGGGCTAGGTTACGCCTTGTCAGTACATAGGTAATCCAGGCAATCAGAGGTAGTCCGCCTAAGATAGGACAGACGGTAACAATGAGCAAAAACCCTAAAACCTGGTTTAGTGTCATGGGACTAATGGAAATCACTTAGTGAGATAGAGAGGACTTTATAATAACTACTACTTGATCAGAAGTATATAAGCAGTATATAAGAAGGATATAAGAACTACTTGAACTTACTGGTATCGAAAAATGTCTAGTAATCACAACTAGTAATCACAACTAGTAATCACAAGTTTAGTTTGTAAAATTATCTAAACCAAAATCAAGCCAAACTGTCTAATAAAATGGCTTGGTTTAACTAAACTATGAGTAAAGTATTTATATCATCTGGTAGATAATTATTACCTGTTATAATTATAGTTTATATTCCAGATTTTAACCTGATTTAGTCCCTAAGTTGTTTTGATTACCGCAGCTTTTAAACAGGGATTATCAACTGCATTTTCCATAGTGAATTGGATTCCTATGCCAGCAGCCAGTCAAACCCTATCCTGCCCCCAGTAGTTGCACTTTTGGATTAGTGTACGATATTTGGTATGGTAAAAGTCTTTTCTTTTTTTTTATTTAACGATTGATCATGTATAGCAGAAGTCAGAAGTCAGAAGTCAGAAGTCAGAAGTCAGAAGTCAGAAGTCAAACTCTTGCGCTTACAAAGGGTGTGAGACTAATGTCGATGTCCTAACTGCCCTGGCGACTGCTGTAAATTGATAATATAAACAGGAGTTACGCGGTTAGGTTTATTTCCCACCCAAAATTGGGAGGCTAGGGGGGCGAAATCAACTTAACCACGTAAGTTCTGTATAAGGGTAAGTTTTCAGAACTTTCTCGATAACAACAAAGTTTCTAAAGTTGCTGGAGGAGTTGCTAGCTTTGCTACAGCACCTGTGGCTGCGGAAGCTCTTTGAGATTCTAGTATTTGAACCAATCCTTACACAGATAGGTAGGTAATGGTATGGCTAAGATTGTGGGTGTTCATGGGATTAATCAAGAATTTAGAGGTAGTAATACAATTTATGATCGATGGCTACCAGCCCTAAAGGATGGTTTGGAGCGTGTTGGAGCTAGATTAGATTCTGATCATGAATTCCGCTGTGCCTTTTATGGAGACCTGTTCAGAGGTCGGTCAAAATCAGCAATGGGGATACCTAACTATGACGCCAGTGATATTGACTCGGATTGGGAGAAGGAACTCCTGCTGGAATGGTGGGAAGAAGCAGCCAAAGTAGAAGACGATATTAAAGGCCCAGCCGATCTATCAACAGAAAAGGCAACACCGAGACGTGTTCAAAAAGCTTTAAATGCCTTAAGTGGTTCTAGGTTTTTTGGTGGTGTTGCTGAAAAAATCGTGATTTCTTTTCTGAAACAAGTTGGAGGTTACTTCCATAATCCAGAGTTAAGACAGCAAATTCGCGGACGCATTGTGGAAGCCATAGATCACGATACCCGTGTATTGGTTGGTCACTCTCTGGGGTCAGTTGTCTGTTACGAAGCCCTATGCCAACACCCAGAATGGTCCGTGGAGGTTTTTGTGACTCTAGGTTCCCCATTGGGGATAAAAGGGCTGATTTTTGATCGCCTGGAACCCTCACCGGTCTCTAATTTGGGGTCTTGGCCGGGAAGTGTAAAAAAGTGGATCAATATTGCCGATGCAGGAGATATTGTTGCTTTAGAAAAAGAGTTAAATCCTTTATTTAACGGATTAGTCGAAGATAAACTTATTTATAATAGATCTGATCCTCACAATGCCAGTAACTATTTCACAGCATCTGAAACAGGAGAAGCTATTAAGTTAGGCTTGATGGATGAGTAGACGAGGTATATGGCGGGAAAACCCAGGTATTATTTAATCGCTTGTGGCACAAGTAATTACAACGATCACGATGTAGATAACTTGGATAGTGTGCCGACAGACTTACAGAGAGTGGTTGATTTATTCACTCAGCAATTTGGATATGAAGAAGCATTGACAAATCTTCGTTTAAATCCGAAGAAAGATGATTTAATCAAAGAATTTTCAAATTGGCTTCAGCAAGAACGATGTGAGAGCGATCGCGTAATCTTTTACTATTCCGGTCATGGTGAATATTGCCAAGGAGATAGACATTATCTTTTAATGGAAGATACGATTCTAAATCAACTTCCTCAGACATCCTTACCAACGGAAGAGTTAGTTCGTCCTTTGAACAATGAAGGAGTTAAGATCAAACAAATCCTGTATATTATTGATACTTGTTATTCTGGGGTCGGAATAAGTGATGTCTCGAAATTTACTACACAAGTTGTTCAGAAATACCAACCGGTAAAAGGAGCAGGTATCGCAGTTCATGGGATTGCGGCTTGTCGTGCCAAAGATACAGCAAAAGAAGATGTATTTTCTAGCGCTTTGGAGCAAGTTATTAACGATTTAAAAAAGTACGATAATTTATATATTCCTCTAGATTATCTAGTTGACCAAATTAATCAGATTATTTGCTCAAATCAACGTGCTTCCTACTCAGCTTCTGGCTCTGAGATATCTGCTATTTTCTTTCCCATTCTGCCTAAGACTAGACAAACATGGGAAGAAAAGCAAGATGAACTGATTAGCAAACTTTTTGCTGAATTAAAGAAACACCCAGAAGATAGCTTACTTCAGCTTAACTCCTTTATTTTAAGCTCTAAAAATATTGAAAATCTTGTCTTATACGATGAATTTATTCTGGATTGTACAGAAATCAAAAAAAGACTGACTGAATTAGGAGAAAAACCAGTTTCAAGAGGAATATGCCCTCTAGTGGCTTGTGCAGAATGGTGTCGCCAAAGATTTTATAAACAGAATAATATATCATTGAGGCTACTTGCTAATACTATTAAAAATTGGCAACAGGAAGTTATAAAATATAGAGAAGAGGCAAACCTCTCTACAATCCAAGAATCTGTTAAAAAAGCTGATTTAAAATTTCAAGAACTGATTAAGAAAGAAAATCTGCGACTTCAAGTTGAAATTGAACCAGAGGTTGATAATGATAATGGTACAGGACAAGCCTCTGGTGCATTATTTTTGAGTATGAGTCTTTGGCTGGAAAGTCAGGATTTACCACTTGGTCGGTTTGCAGAGAAGATACGCTTAGAACCTCGGGAAAGTGAAGAGAGTTTCCCTGAGCAAGAGAATGAGAGTTTATACACTAATCTTGAAAAAATTTTGCCCAACTTAATTCGCAAGGCTCGTTATAGTTTACCTGCACGAGTTAATTTAACAATTGAGTATTTTCTTCCCTTCAACTATTTCAAAACACAATTGGATAATATTAGGTTTAAGCGAGGGAGAAACCTAACACCCCTGGGTGAGGAGTATCCAATTTTTATCAACTCCTTTGAACGATATTTTGATCAAGATTTTCTTGAGATTCGTGATGAGATTGAAGTCAAGAAGCAAGGGTTATGGAATGATGTAAATAATCCAGTAACTGAACCCAGTGTCCCTGGGGAATTTGAAGGGGATGATATCTATTATATGGGTACAGACCCATCAGATTCCGATCTAGAAAGAATTGAAGAGGCTTTACCCATTGCGGTCTGGAGTCGGAACGTGAACCAACCTCTGATTGAAGGAGAGCATCTAAACCTCTCAGAATGGCAAAATTGGCCTAACAAAATACTCAAATTACGCCAAGACAAAAAATACAAAGACTTAGAAGTAACCCTTCTCTGGGATGATTTATATCCGAAGCCTTCCCGAAGCTCTAGACCCTTGAATACCGACGTAGTGGACTAAAATGCCAAAAGACCCAACATCTGACCAGCAGGATCTTCGCATCTACCGGGGCTTAACCCTTAGTGCGGAAAGTTTACCAACTCCAGAAGAGCAACAACAACATCTGAGTCGTATGCCACCGCCCCCGCCTTGGCGCACCTTTGGTCTGTCAGTTGAGCAATGGCGTGAAAAAGCAGAATCAAAAAATACCCAAGACATCGTAAGAAAGATTAATCCAAGGGCATTGGGGTTTGTTCCGACCAAGCAAGCGGTAGAATTGGTGAATGCTGCATTGTGTTTACGTCGCCCTTTACTGATTGAAGGAAATCCCGGTACTGGCAAAACATCCTTAGCCTATGCGGTAGCAGCTGAATTGGGACTACCGGGGCCTTACCGCTGGTCAATTGTTTCTCGCACTACTTTGAAAGATGGTCTCTATGCCTACGATGCCATTGGGCGACTACAAGAAGTGTCTTTACTGAGGCAACAAGTTGGTAACACAGAGAAAATTGAAGAACCTGACATTGGTAACTATTTAAGATTAAGACCAATGGGTATGGCATTTCATCAATCTCAACCCCGTAGACCGGCAGTGCTGTTAATTGACGAAATTGATAAGAGTGATATTGATATGCCCAATGATCTCTTACATATATTTGAGGAAGGATTTTTTGAGATTCCAGAACTTTCTCGCTTAAACACGGACTCCCAAAAGGTACTTCCTTACCGCAGTCACAGCAATGATAGTGATGAAAAAGTTTCGGTTGACAAAGGATTAATTCAATGTCAAGAGTTTCCCTTAGTCTTGATGACCAGTAATGAAGCACGGGAGTTTCCACCAGCCTTTCTACGCCGATGTCTACGGTTATCTCTCAAGCAACCTGATACCGAAGAGGGTTTTTATCAAATTTTAGAAAACCGCTTTGATGCCACCGATTTAAAGCAACTGGATGAGCCAGCTCGGAAATTAATCAAGGAATTTTTGACACGGATTAAGGCAAGAGACACAACGTTAGCGACGGATCAATTGTTGAATGCTATCTATTTATTACTACAAGGAGATGACCTGACTGAAGAAAAACGGAAAGATGTATTGAATACTATCTTCAAATCACTGTGAGGTCAGGGGTAAATGGTGAGTGAAAAAAATCAATGGTGGGAAGATGATACAGAAGTGGCAGAGCTGATCTGGTGCTTGGCTCACGTAGATCGTATTGTTGCTCCTCCATTGTCTCAAGACATCAAACCACCAGAGGATTTAGACTATTTGTATCAGGAATCATCCACTGAAAATCCCTCAGACAATTATCCAAAGACTCCTCCCTCAGTAACAGAAAAAGCAGAACAAAAGATACCGATTAGGACTTATCCTAAACCGTCCGACCATGCCCCGACTTCCCCTCAAAAACCCGAATCATCGTCCAGTAATTACAGCTCTCCTATTCGTGTTCCTGACCCCTTTCCCTTACCGAAACCTAGGGAAATCAGTAAAGCACTGTTGCCTTTATCTAAACGTGTTCCTGGACTGCTAGCCAATGAACTGGATATTGAGGCAACCGTTGAACAAACAGCGGAAGCTGATGGATTGCCAATGCTGGCATTTCGTTCTCCCCTAGAGCGATGGTTTGAGGTACATTTATTGATTGATTGCTCCCCTTCCATGGCATTTTGGGGAGATTTAGCAGAAGGGGTGGCAACCCTTTTTCGCTGGCAAGGGTTTTTCCGGGATGTCCGGATTTGGCACTTCGATACAAGAGAACCTACGCCCCAATTGTTTTCAGGTGTTGACCGGATTGAACGGGATGTTCGTAGCCTGATTGCACCAGGAGGACATCGACTCTTTATTGCCTTAACGGATACTTTGGGAAAAGCTTGGTATTCCAGTCAAGCCTTTGAGGTTTTAGCAGAATTAGGAGAACAGCATCCTGTTAGTATTGCCCATGTTTTTCCTCAAACCCTATGGCAGCGCACAGCTCTAGATCAGGCAATTCAACGACCATTAATTGCTCGTCAGCCAGAGTCCCCTAACTCCATGTTAGAAGTAGGAGCTAGGCTTCGTACAACTGCTAGGTTATATCAATTTCCAATTTTCAATTTATCTGTTAACCACTTGAGCACTTGGGCGAATTTTACCACCGGCAGTGGCAGCAATTCGATTCAAGGAGTTTTAATTAGACAGGATATTAGACAGGATAGCTCCGAAACAGCGAAAACGAATCCTACTGAATCAGTGGCGGAAACTCCCGAACAGTTACTGAGAGGATTCTTGGCTAATGCTAGCCCCAAAGCCCGAGAACTTGCGGAAGTTCTGGCTGCTGTTCCCCTGATTCCTCCAGTGATGCGCTTGGCACAACAGTGGTTTTTACCCGATAGCGAACACTGGCATCTGGCAGAAGTTTTTTTTAGTGGTCTTATCCAAAAGTCTTCCTTGGGGCCAGACCAGGCAACTGTTCCCGAAACTTGGTATGAATTTCGTCCGGGAATTCGGAAGTTACTGCTAGGAAATAGTCCAGTTCAACGCACCACTGAGATTTGGCGGGAAATTGGAGATTTCATAGAGCACCGTTATGGTAGTCTGCGGGATTTTCCAGCACTGATTCCCAACCCAAGCGGGTCTGTTCCAGGTGTTGCTGGGGATCGAGAGCTCTATTTTGCTGAAGTCAAAGCAGCAGTTTTTACCACTTGGGGAGGAGAATACGCCAATTTAGCACAAGAACTAAGTGAAAAAGTAGCGAAACGCAAACGGGAGAAAGAAGAGATTGATCAGGGGACAGTTGATATCACTGACAACTTAGAACCTTTTGAATTTGAAGCGGAAGTTCCCATCATTGTTTTTGAAGAGGAGCCAGAGGAGGATGAAGAGAAATTACAACAGTGGACATTTGAAACCCCTACTGTTAACCATCA
>NZ_JAAHHE010000110.1:0-20293 GCF_010692525.1 Moorena sp. SIO3B2 | reverse complement strand
ATTTTTATTTAACAATTCCTGTTGGAGATTATGGTAACCAGAAGGGTTAATCGGTAATAAATATTCGGCAATTAGATTCCAGCCATATCTATGAGGATTAACCCCCAAGTCAGTAATCAGTTGATCGATCGGTTTAAACATCGACTGAGGTATACATTTGTTAGGATCTATGGAATCATAGGTACTTTCAATCACCTCTAGCATCTGTTGACGGGAAGGTACTTTCAGATTCCCTTTGAGATACTCCGTTAACCAACGAGCGCTCACCTCTGACATTAAAGAACCAAATATTCCGCCGTTGTAGCCATTAAAACCCATCCGAGGAATGTCAGGATGTATCATGTTGCGGTACATTAAAACAAGTCCCCGGTCATCAAGTATCTTTTGGCGGTATTCCGGTGAAAGAAAAGGAATGTCTTTACGAAATCCAGTCCCGAAAATAACCACATCTGCCTGCAAACTTTCGCCATTTGCAAGTTTGACACCACCCGGAACGAATCGTTCAATTTCCGTCTTCTTAGTTTTGAGTTTGCCAGAGCGGATGTGTTTGTAGAAGTCTACACTAGATAGCCTGATATACAAACGACAGTTCACTAATTTATCAATGGCTTGTTCGGGACGCATTCCACAACTATCAATACGCAATTGGAGGCGGAGACAAATTTCTAATAGCCGCCAAAAAGCCCACGATAAAGGCTTTGGGATCTGATACAGTGGACTTTCAGCCCCATGAACAAATTGAGAAAAACGGGATAATACAATATACTGGACGTGGAACAAACCTAAAATATACTCAGGTAACTTCCACGTGGTTTTACGGAAAATGAGAGTACATTCTTGTGCTTTATCCACAGCATAGGCGGCGATATCAGCAGAGGAATTGCCAAAACCTACCACGGCGACGCGCTTACCCGAAATCACAGAAGCATCGTTGAATTCGGTGGAATGCAACACTACTCCACCGTTAGCCTTAAATTCTTCCACACCGGGTAAAGTAGGCATTTTGGGCGTACTGAATACACCGTTACAGACGACTATAAAATCAAAGAAGTACTTTACATCTTTGATTTGTCCCTCATTTTCATCCTGAAACCTGACCTTAACTTCCCATCCTGGTTGATTGTCACTCCGTTTTTCAACTTTAATTACATTAGCCCCATACTTAATTCTATCTAAAACACCAAAGTGCTGAGCGTAGGATTTTAAGTAATCCCTTATATGTTCCGCCGTTGGTCGCAGCGGGTAAGATTGGGGCATGGGATAGTCGGAAAAAGAGTAGATATTACCGGGGGTTTGGGTAGTCAGTTCTGGGTAAGTCCGTGACTTTTCCCAAACCCCACCAAGTCCCTTTTGCTTCTCAAATACTGTAACTTGGTAACCCTCTTCTAAGAAGGTTTTTGCCGTGACCAAGCCAGTTACTCCTGCACCAATGATGCCAACTTGTTTAATTTCCATCCCGCAATTTATAGTAATTGATGGAGCGACTGAAAGTTTTTTTGAATTTTACTCCAATTTTGAGTAAACCTCGAAGCAGCTAAACTATTTGTAAACCCTCGATCTTGGGCAATTTCATGTAAGAGTTCATCTTCAGGGGGAATTAAATTATAAGCCCCAACAGTTTGAAATAGCAGATCTTCTGCTTGAGGAATGCTCTTGTATTTACCTATCTCTGCAATTGCTGTTAGTAATGGTTCTAAATGATAGTCTTGATAGCCTTGGGCTATCGCAGAAAGACACCACAATTCTGAACGGAGATTGCCTGCACTCCGTCCCAGTCCTAAAATGGAAGAGTCTATATATGTTGCTCCTGACTGAGCAGCTGCTAAGGAGTTAGCAAATGCTAGTGAAAGAAAATCATGGGCATGAAATCCTAGGGTAACCTCGATGATTGACCTGAGATGACTATAAATAGCTTTCAGTTGGCTAGGATAGAAAGCTGAACAAGTATCGGCTAAGTAAATCAGGTTTGGAGATAGTTTTTTAACCAGTTTGTCACAGTTTGCCTCAAGTTCGTCTTGGCTATATCTTGAGGAACAAACAAGATTGATTGAAATAGATAGACCAGCTGCTCTGGCTGCTGGAATGTGTTTTTCTAACTGCTCCCACCAATTCGGTAAATAAACAAACCTCAATAAAGAAATCCCGGATTGTTTAATTTTTTCAAAATCAGGGTTTTTATTCAGTCCTGTGGGATGGATCATCAGCGCAAAATTGACATCTGGATATTCCGAGGTTAATTCTTGAGCCAGACTTAAGGGAAAATCACTTGTAATCCCTGGTGAATCGATACCATGGATTTTTTGTAAATCTGACATTCCTCCATAATAACCAAGTTCTATGAAAGAAAAACCTGCCTGGACTAGAGCGCGAACAATACACCTAATTGAAGACTCCTGCCATTGAAAGTTAACGGCAAAACTTCCATCCCGTAATGTAACATCCAAAAGTTTCGGATTGGGAAACAGAGGATTATGGTTGATTTGAGGGCGAAAAAACTCTGGAACCATTAACTTTTATCCTGTTAGTATATTCTACCACTTCCTGATGAGCATCCGACAGCTTTTAGGCGCAATAAATAGAACAAGTACAAACGCTTTTTTTAACGCTTGCCAAAAACCATCCACTCACCTTGGGCAATTTTTTTGCCTTTGCGGACTTGATGCCAAGCTTCCTTGGCTGACATAGCATAGTGCTCGATATCCGATTTTACGGCGTTAAGTATTTCTTGTCCTTCTAATCCTTCACGTCGAGCTGCTTCTACAATGGCGATCGCCTCAGTGGCATAGTATTTAAATTCTATGTTTTTCTCTTCTTCTACCTGAGAGTATCCAGGCAAAATTGTTTCCGGCGCACTCTGAATTTTTACATCAAATACTATTAGTTCGGGAGTATAACCACAAGTTTGATGTAAATTGAAGACTATTTCTAGTGGCACTCGTCCGCTAATTCCGGTTATGACGCCTCCTCCTGGGTACAATCGTTCATAAGCTTGCTGTAAGCAAAGATAGTGAGAACCAAGCAAGTAACTGTCTAAAATCTCCGGCACTTCCCCCTGTTCCCTATCGAAGAATATTGTTGAATTTATTCCCTCTTTCAAATCTACGTCTTGCGGCTTTTGCAGTACAGGAAGGTTCTCGTATATCAGGGAAAATTTCTGTTCCGCTGGAATACAGGAAAGCAAACTACCGACATAATCGTAGATTTTTACTTTAGTTCCCGGCTCTAGATGCAACTCAACATTCTCTCGTGCAGCAGCAACAATTTCTGGCAGCACATCTGTAATAGTTACTGAATCTAGGTCAAAGATTTCAATTGCACCTAACGCATCTAGTCCGTTACCTGTGCCAAGAGCTAAAAAGTCTTTCACATTCATCCGAAGCGCCAGTCTGGCAAACGCTCTAAAGCCACTTGCCAGTACAGACTCCTGGGAATCAGCTTCGAGAGGGCAGGTATTTTCATTAAACTTCAGATAAATCGGCCTTCGCACTCGTTTAGGCTCATAAGGAGCTAAATACTCGGAGGCATCAAAGTTTTTGACATTAAGAGATATGGTCATGGATATGGGGAAAAATTTACTCTAAATTTACTCTTGTGGATTATATCACTTTTCGGCAGTAATATAGCAATCCAATCTGATTCATAAAATTGGAATTAGCGATTGCTATAACCCTTTTTAGGATTGCTATACCAATTATTACAGGACTTACACACTCATATTTATAAAAAGTCTGTAACCTTGTCAGCCGCTCTGTGTTGATGCATCAACACAGATGCTCTAATTACTTGTATTTTTGGCATTAGATAAGCTAGCAATCAATATCTGACGCATCCGGTCACCAAGTGGTGCTGCCGGCTCCCATACAATAATCTCCACTAGCATCTGAAGCATCTCCTCCATTGGTTTACTCAAAACGATAACCTGAGTGAGTTTAATTAAACATAAATCCCTGAAGAAACAACTAATGGCAAACTGAACCCATTCCATTCAATGTCATAGTCTTTCCCATGGCATCATTTCTTCATCATTTTTTTAGATTTTTTTTTTGCTAAATAAAAATCAACATTATTCCAATACCCCTTGAGCTTGTCAAGGGCTTTGATCAATTTTTCCAGTACAGACCAGATTTTTATCTCAAGTTGGTCTAAATCTTTAGGTTTTCTGTTATAGTACAAGTATCGGTAGAGTTTAAGGAGCTAGTTATGAACAAGTGCGTTTGTACCACTGAAGCCGCTGCTCTCCTTGGTATTTCTTCTCGACGATTGCGACAACTCCTCGACGCCGGTCGGGTTCGTGGTGCCTATAAAAGTGGTAAATTCTGGATTATTCCTCTGGTCAACGGTCTGCCCCAAATTACCAAAGGCAGTCGTGGCCCGAAGGGCAAATGGCGCAAAAATCGTGCTCCGGCTCTAGCTAAGATTAATGTCAACCGCAATCGGATTGGCACCAACAATGGTAAGCCTCCCCAACAGCGTCAGCCAGTGATTTCGGTCAAACGCAGCGGCAACAATCTCTATGGCAACCAGGTAGAAATCCTCGGTCCATGTCGGATTGTGTATCAGCCGGACAAGCCTCTCGATTGTGGCGCTCGTTTGTGGATTGAAACCTTTAGCGATGTTCACTTCATTGGTGGCTGTTTTCCTGCTACTAGCTAATTTGGCGGTGCGACCCCGCGCTTTTAGATAGTTAATTGCCATTAACTAGCCTCTACTGTTTTAGTCTGGTTTTGATAGGCAGCCTCTTTTTCAGCTTTAAACTGTCGGAGTTTTTCAATAAAAGGAGGAGGATTTTTACGCTATTTATGAGGGAAATCCTGTAGGAAAATAGCTTACTATTGCTCAGGATAAATTATCTACCCCACTCTTCGCCACCTGGTAATTCAGTTAAATAATCATCTAAAACTGCTGGCAGTTCTTTAGCTGAATAGCGGTAAGTCAGACTAAGTAAACTATTGGCAGTCAAAATCAGCTGTGGTTTATCCAGCCTCTGGGAAAGTTGAGACCGCCTTAACTCTCCATTGAAAACTTCCAGACTAGCAGGAGCGATCGCTGCTTCTAGTGCTTCCTCTAATCTGGGCTGCCATTGATCAAGCTTAATATAATAGGAGGTTTTATTATCTTTAAGATTAAGCTTTTTAATTTCCAGAATTGAACTGGCAATTGACGCTGCCCAAGAATTGGTTAAACGCTGCTCAACTTGGTTTTTAATTAAGTGGATAAATAGCCTGACTAGGAACGAATCAATATTACGCAAAATTGCTTGTTTACTCATCCCTTCTAATTCATCGACAATTGCTAAAGCATCTGCGTATCGTCCTTCTACAATGCTAGTTTTGAGGTCTATAAGTTCTTGTGTCATAGGTAAGGACAAAATTTGGGTGTTAGGGAGTAGGGAGTAGGGAGCAGGGAGCAGGGAGCAGGGAGTAGTTAATTCAAAATAGGGAAGTTTGATAACATTACTATTATCAAATTTTAAAGTAGAGGCATAAAACTAATTTGGTTTTGATATTCATCTAACTAGCCTCTACTGTTTTAGTCTTTTGATAGGCAGCCTCTTTTTCAGCTTTAAACTGTCGGAGTTTTTCAAGAAAAGGAGGAGGATTTTTACGCTGTTGTTCGCGCATTTGATGACTCCACAGTATATATGTCATTTGACAGACACGATCGGTTTACCTACCAAGCACGGGGTTCAAAATCAGGGGCATTGCTAATCAAAACACTTTCCCCCGCTTGTTGGATCACAAATAACCCCTGGTTATAGGCAAACTTATCAACATCCCCATCAATTTCAATGGCAGCCACAGCACCATACAGACGATAGTTTTTGTAATGGGGCATGATTGTCTTAAATTGTTCTAAATTAGTCAGGAATTGTCGTAGATTCTTCTGGGTCAGGCGAGATTTTACTTCCACCGCCACTGCCACATTGGTATTGACTGCCAAAATATCGATTTCCAGGTTCTGAGATCCTGCCCTTGCCTTTACCCGTTGGAATATGGCAGTGACCAAAATCCCCCGTTCTTGAAACAGACGAACCACCGCAGGAGCCACCAGGTTCTCCACAAAGTTGCCCCAGCGACTGGTCAAGGCATTAACGGCCTGATTCGTCTGAGCCGCAATAGCTTCCACGCGAGCCAGCCGTCGATCCGCCTCAGCCGCCCGTCGATCAAATTCAGCTCTTGATTCAGCCAGGTTCTGCTGAAATTCATGGCGAGACCGTTCTAAAGACTCCCGCAGAATTCGCTCAGTTTCCTGACGTTGACGTTCGCTCTCTTGAAAGAGTTTATAGAAGTCATCTAAGGTAATTGAGTCAGTCATGGCAGGGCGTTATCCAGGTCACTTAATCGAGTTTAGCAAACCCCGTAGAAGCAGTGCCTTTTGCCCGGTGACTTATCTTTGAAAAAAGAAAGTGCGATCGCAACATCCATCGCGATCGCATCCCATAGTTATTCAAGCAAGAAGTGAGTAGTAAGGTATGTTCATAACCCACCCATCCCATTAACAATTCCCTCTTCTTTCTTCCCTGTTCCCGACTCCCGACTCCCGACTCCCGACTCCCGATTCCCGACTCCCGATTCCCGACTCCCTAAAATCCTAACCCAATCGAGATTCAATAATAGCGATCGCATTAGCAATGCCATCTTCATCCCGGATTTGTTTCCCCAAGGCTTCAGCATTTTGCCGAATGGTCTGGCTTGTCGTCACTTCGCGGATAGCACTAGCAAGCTTCTCGGCAGTCAACGTCTTCTGGGGAATCGGTTTACTGCCGACACCAAGGGCATGAACACGCTCGCCCCAAAAGGGTTGGTCTCCAAAAAAGGGACAAATGATAGTGGGACGACCTGCCCGTAAGCCAGCAGCGGTTGTGCCAGCCCCACCATGATGCACCACTGCGGCCATACGGGGGAAAAGCCAATCGTGGGGAGCGCTATCAATTTTGAAAATGCTGTCTGGCAAGTCATCTACAACCAAGCCACCCCAACCGGTAGCAATAATACCCCGCACATTGGCTTGCTGTAACCCTTCAATCACAATTTCCGTCAACCGCTGGGGATCTCGTCCAGCCATACTGCCAAAACCCACATAAACCGGAGGATTGCCAGCATCAAGGAAATCCTGTAACTCAGCCGGTGGTTGCCATGTATCTTGTTCCTCTAGAAACCAGTAGCCGGTTGCCATCACACTCTCAGGCCAATCCGTAGCTTCATCGCACACAAACTTACTGTAACAATATAAAACCGGAATCTGTTCACCGGTAGTGGTACGCAGAATATTAAAATCCCCCCGTTGGGGTGGCAAATCATGGTCAGCTCGCCACCTTTTAACAGGTTTGCCTGCTGAAAACTCCATTAATCGATTGACGAAGCGATAGGTCAGTTTGTTATACCAGCCCCCTAAAGGCCATTTCGGGAAGCCCATGTTAGGAAATTCAGCGGTAGGCACCAGCATCGGCAAGGGAACCGCCATGATCACTGGAATGCCCAATTTTTCGGCGAAATGAGGGCCCCCATAGGTTTTGGGGTGGAAGATGATCAGATCGGGGTTGGCTTTTTGTGCGGAATTCCAACTATCATTAAGCATCATCCGTTGCATGGGAGCAACTTGTTTAGATAACTTGCGAGTCAGTTTGATGGTTTCCCAGAGGTTGGTCGTATTTTCCATGGCATCCCGACCTTGATCTGAATTGATCAGCTTGATCATCTCATCGTTCATATAGCCATACCTTAAGCCATGGTCGGTGATGAATAATTCAAAACTGGCACTGGTACAGACTGTGACGGTATGTCCTGCTGCTTTTAAACCTTTGCCCAATGCCACATAGGGCTGGACATCGCCACGGGAACCGAGAGTTAGGATAAATACATGCATAGGTCAGAGACTTCTTTCCTGAAGTAGGGAACAGGGAAGAGCCGAGATCGGCATAAGGTTACCTGAATCAATTGTGATAATTTTTTTTCCCTGTTCCCTACTCCCTAGTTCCTGTTCCGTCTTCCCTGTTTCCTGTTCCCTCTGCCCTTTGCCATACCCACTCGACAAAGCTCGCTGTGCTCCTTGATCACCCAAGTTGGTTCACCATACCTGATGTAACGGCCATCATAGGGTTCTTGACACATGGAGTCGAGAGTTTTACAAGTGACATTATCGCCGTCGCTGGTACAGACAAAGTTTTGGAGGTGTTGTTGCGCCAGTTCCAGAGCGTCAATCACCACATTTTGCCGAATCAATTTCCGCGTCATGGACAAGGTTGGAGCGGATACATACCCCTTAGGGTCGGCCTCAGCTTCGGAACGATATTGTTGACACACAACTTCAGTCATAGGCAATCCATCACCATCGCAAAGTGCCATGCGCCGGTGCCTGGTATTGAAGACAATGGGCTGCTCGTGGATGTCACTGTCTTGGCTCTCAGAGATGGTGCGAATAGAAACTGCTGCGTTGACAACACCAAGGTCGTCCAATTTATTTTTGTCAACCGGTCCGGCGTTTCCGGTAACTGCAATGGAGACCATCGCCCGACTATTTTTCAAAGCACCGGCAGCCATTTGTCGAGCCGTGGTTTCGGTATAAACATCGCCTTTCTTGACCCCGAGCATCTTGCGCTTAGCATCACTATCATAGGTGGAAAATCCACCGTAGGTGTAGGAGCCATAGAGGGGAATGTTGACGATGGTGGAAATAATCATGCCACTGGTCAGAGACTCCGCTGTGACAACATTGAGCTGCCGTGCCTTAATTTCTTTCAAAAAGCTTTCAGCTTTTTCATTCATCACAGGAGTGTAATCAATGGACATATAATCTACTGTACTGCAACCGTTGTTTAGGTACAGTAACCCTCGTAAGCAGGTTTGAGCTGAGTCGCTGGTATCGGCCATTGCTAGTTGGACACCAAGCACAAAGGGTAGGATGAGCGAGACCAGTACCATCAAAACCTTATTTTTCGACATTTTCGACTGTCTTTCTCCAAAAGATAGATGAATTGACTCTGATTACACTATCAATGATTGGCTTGTATTAGCTAGTCTTTATTTAAATTTAATGGTTTTGACAGCAAGGGAGTAGGGAGTAGGGAGTAGGGAGTAGGGAGTAGGGAGTAGGGAGTAGGGAGTAGGGAGTAGGAAACTTCGGATTAAAAATTATCACAATTCATTAATAGACCTCTTGCCAAAGTATTTTTCTGATAGTGTTGGCATCAATTATTCTCAACTCTTACCTGTTCCCTATTCCCTGTTCCCTATTCCCTGTTCCCTGCTCCGAACGCGCCCCGCGTGGCCCACGACCTCAGTCCCTTTACTAAAGTACTAAATAACCACAATTAATTAAGAAAAACTTGCCAACTGCTGCAAAAACTGTTGATGTTCCGAACTCGCCAACCCAGCTTGCAAAGTTGCCATCACCTCAAGCATATCCCCCGCCAAAAGTGCCGAAACTGCTAACCATAATCCCGGAAAAATTTGGCTGCGGATAATCCCTTCTTGATCAGCTACAAGAGAAACATATTCTCCGTCTTGCCAAGAAAACCAATCAAAACGCTGGTCAATTACTTGCCAGACCAGATATTCTTTTACTCCATTGCGACGATAGACTCGTTTTTTATCTCGCAGGTCAATGGAAGCAGTACTTGCCGCAATTTCTACCACTAGTTCTGGTGCGCCCTCAATATAACCATCATCGTCCAGACGACTTTGGCCACCACAATTGCTATCAATGAGTAAAACCGCATCAGGTTGGGGTTCATTATCCAGATCCAGCCGCACTGTAGGGTTATCACCTAATCTTACACCAGGAGTTGCTATTTTATAGTTGCCCAACCAAACGAGTAAATTAGCATGGGGCTCAGCGTGGGCTTCAAACCGTAAGGGGGATCCTATATAAACAATTCCTTCAATTAGTTCTGCTTTTTTGAGGTGGGGCATGGCTTGATAACGCCGCTCAAATTCTCCACGAGACAGCAGATCTCCATTTTCTAGGACTGGAAGAGTTCTCTGTCTGTTAGTGATGGGAGCGCTCATAACTTTTCTACTGTTTCCTGATGGGTTTGTACTAAAGTTATTAGTTATTAGTTATAGAAGTTTTCAATTGGGTGAGGTACATTTTTTAGCATTGCTGAATCTTCGGATGAATATCAGTGGGGTGGGCAGGATTCCCACGGGCAAGATGCCCGTTCCACAAAAGATGCCCGTTCCACAAAAGATGCCCGTTCCACAACAAGATGCCCGTTCCACAACAAGATGCCCATTCCAGCCACCGGGTCAAACAGCTTTAATGAGATGCACCCGATACTCATCGCAGAATTGTTTGATCAATCGTATTTTTAAGGATAGCTCAAAAACTTTCTGTTTTTACTATATTTCAGCTAACTGGTACTAGGGCGTGTTTTCAAACTCGGAGATCCCCCTAAATCCCCCTTAAAAAAGGGGGACTTTGAGAATGGCTCCCCCCTTCCGCGCGGGGGGTTGGGGGGGATCTAAATCTTGCGGAAAACTTTGAAAACACGGCCTAGCCCTCCCATAACTGTCCAGTTTATGCAGGTCATTTCGTTTGCGATCGCATAAATCAACGCTGCACCTAAGCCTCGTCAGCAATAGGCGGGGTCAATGTAAAGATCAATCAAGACTGCTCCATGGGTGTAATCAGAAGTGCTGAACGTTTAAAACGTTCAACACTTCTGGGATTTAAGCAGGTCAAGAATGAGTTGGGATGGGCGGATTTTTCGGTTAGGTCAGTTTTTTTCAGGAGTTATGGAATTCCACACTTCAAGGAGTATCTTGCCTTGGTCAAACAAAGGATAAGCTATTTTGGGTAAAAGATTACTCGACCAGGCATTTTTTCTTGATTAATCCAAGCGTAAACACGCAAGCAAGCTAAGACTTTACCAGGAGTACCTCTAACCTGTAATTTATCGATTACGTCATCTTTGTTCTCTGTATATTTAATAATATCATCTCGAACACCTAAAAGCCATTGACATCCTGCTTGATCACCCTCCATACTATTAACTCTTTCCACTGCTTTGTCAAGGGTTTTTCTTGCATCTTTCTGCAAATTACACCACCAGGAATTTGGGTCAGCTAAAGGCTGATATACTAATGAGTTAATCGCCTCGTCTAAGTCCAGCCTTGCCTTTAAGGATTTAATCGGATCTTGTTCATGGTCTTTGACTTTTTTGAAAAAAAGTATCAAGGTTTTGATATAATCCTCTCTATGCTGGGAATTAAAACGGGTTATACCAAAAAATTTAATACTTTTCAGGCAATGATGTAGGGAGGGGTCGTTTTGAATAAAATATATGCAGATAGATACGATCTGGGCAAGAAATTTCAGATCCCCATCTAGATTTTTATCGTTAATCTCTGAGTCTAAGGAAGCTTCAGTTGATAAACACAACCCTTGAGCCTTAACTGTTCCTGTTAAACCAGGATAGAGAAGTTTATTTTCTGAAAAAGGAAGTTCGTTGTTGTTCGTATCATCTTCCTTTGCCTTGATTTTTTTAGCTGACTGTAGAGCTTTATTTTGCCACTTTTGAGCCATAGACCCTGGAACACGCAGTAAAAGCTTTTGAATTTCGTCCCATAAGTCTGAGTCATTAGTGCTTCGAGGTTTTGAATCACCAATATAAGGGTAAAGTTTCTTATCTGTGAAGAAGTCATTACAGAAATCTTGGAGAATTAATCCTGGATTTTTAAAATCAGTTAAATTTTCCGAATTTGTATTCTTGGAAGTATCTTTGTTAGAGAGAGCCTCGTTAGAAGTATTCTCTTTTAAAAGCTGATCTAGTAGTTCGGATAGCTGACCACAAAGGGTAGCTTCTTCTGAATTGTCTAATGAAATAGCTTCTGCACGGGCTGATTCCAAAGAGGCATACAGTCCCTTGAGAGTATGCCGTAGATATCGCCCTAGCTCCGAGTCTCTTACTAACAACTGTTTGAGCAGTTGACTCAATCCATCACCATCAGTGTACTCCACTAAAGGGGTTTTGCTCATCGTTATTCTCTTCTTCTATGGGACTACGCTTAACTCTAAGTACACATCCATCTTTTTCTTTTAAAACTTCTGGTTGATCCGATATCCAATAAGGAACTTCCCCTTCATGAATACGCAGATTACTTTGGTCATCAATTGTAATGTAGTATCTGCAGTTATCCTTAATCTGATTTTCCTCAAATCCTAATGTACCAAGATATATTTCCTTCAGTTTTGGGCTCTCTAAGCTGGGATAGTAAGCATAGAAGGTGTGTCTGCCACTTCTGGGGAATGGTGGGAGAGGTCGAGGCTTCTGGTTCTCATCTTTGCTGATAGCTCCTTTAGTTTCTTTAGTTGTTTGTTCTCCTTCGTCTTCATTGTGAAAAATATCATCAAGTTTTTCCCCAGCCTTGAAAACTAGGTGTGGAGATTCTTCATTGATCCCAATAGCAATATCCCACTGAAGTACACTATCGATAATCATAGCTTGAGGAACTTCTTCTTGTATATTTGCTTTCTCCAACTCTTCTGTTCGTGTTTTTAGCTCTTCCGATATTGTTTGGTTAATATTTGTTAAGGTAGAGTTATTGTCATCCACCTGATCCCCTACTAAATAATGAGGTTTGCCCCGACAAACTACCATTTCAATTTCTAGGGTTTGGTTAACTTCAAACTGAGCTTGGAATCCCTCATACCATTGATTATTATTCTGGGAAAATATTCCGATTTGTTTGGCAATCTCTTCAAAGTTAAATTTAGCCCATAAAATTTCTCTTTGACTTTCAAAGTCTCGACGATAAATGTTCGTAGTTGGTAAAACACCGAACCATTCACTTCGAGCTTTAGCTTCCTCATTAGGATTAAATTTATACAATGGCTGTCGTGCTTGAAAAACTGGTTCTAAAGAACCTACAACTTGCCTCAAGAAAGCACAAGGCAATGTGTAAAGTAAATTATTAACTTCGATATAGAGTTCGCTTTTACCTTCTTTTAGCTTGTCTTTCGCTGATTTCGGAGAATAAGTGAACTGCTGTCGGCTCATGCCATAACAAGCCCCGATTGACGTAGCTAATTTGGCATAGTCAGGTACAAAAGTAATCCTGGCTGGGTTCCACTCGAAATCGTTCTTGGTATTGCTAAAGATTTCATTAATTTTACGCCTGACTAAATCTAGATGGCAAGTCTGTCCCGATAAAATTAACCAATCCAAAGGTTCTTTTTTACCAGTTAAACTGTCTTTAGGCAATCGGCTTTCTAGCAATTCTTTAGCAATATTGATTGCTTCTCCAACCACTTTTGAAGCAGCTGTTTCAAGTTGTTGTTTAGATAGCTTGATGCCAGGATTATATTCACCAAGCTCAATAGCTTGTTGAACGCGAATAAATTGTTCTAATTGATTCGGCGGAATTTCATATTCATCATATTCAACGCTACTTTTGCTTAATTCAACTTTAGCATCATCAGCCCATCGCCAAAGGGTGTAAAAAGCTTGTAGTTTTTTTCGATCCTCTTTCCATCGAGTTGGTAATATTTCTTCTGCATAGTTTAAAACTGTTGAATAAAATGGATCGTTTTCTGGGTTTTCTTTGTCAATGCACTCTAATAGGGAGCGAGTGCGGTATTTGTTGTGATTATCTTGTTGCAAAAATCTTGGCTCTAATCCTCTGATCAGCAGGTCTAACTTATCATCCTTTAATTTTCCTTCTGTAAATGCCGTTAACAAATTGTCAACAATCGCTACTTTAAGCACGCGAAAGAGTCGTAGAGTAATTAACTCACCCCCTAAAAATAAGTGTCCAGAAGACCCCATCAACTCTGGAGTCAGAACATAGTAACGTCCACCAGCTCCTCGATCTTCTCCTGGGTCAAATGGACTATCATTTCTCAGAAGTAAACGAATTAAAGCCAAGTCTGTCGTTCCACCACCAATGTCCAATACCATTAGGTTTTGAGCCCATTTTTGACCGCTACGACGACAGCGAGTTTTAAAAGCTTCTATACCGATAGTTTGGTTTCCACCAAATTCTCGCCATACATAGAAAATAGCAGCAGCGATTGCTTCATCAAAATCTTTTTTTACGTCTACTTTGACATCTGTATCTGTAAATTTTTGCTCAAGAATTTGACTTACTAAGTCTTCCAGTTTACGACGATTTTCTGGCTTAGATACCGTCGGATAAGTAACTATTACTCTGTAAAATTTACCGCTATCATAACGTTGTTTGTTTTCCGGTTTATCTTTAAAATTTTCTGTTAATTCAATCAGACATTTCATTGCTGCTTGAATTAGCTCACTATATTCAATATTTTTCTCTTCTCCTTCCCAATATATCTTGATTTTATCTTCTTCTCCTTTTTTTATGGTTTTATTAAGGTAACGCTTCGGAGAATGATGAAACTTACTTTCTATTTTTCGCCAAAATGTTTCCTGGTTTTCATCTTCCTGGTTTTCATCAGTAGTCTCTTGGGACATCGCTGCCAATCGATTATTTCTAGCTATTTCCCCCATTTCCACTTCCAAGAATCCATTTACACCAACCAGTTCCAGTTCGCTAGTAATTTGTGTATCTTGGGGTAGATTTTTATCTATTTTTGCCAGAACGATACGTTCCTTTTGTAAGGGTGGTAACTGAAATAATTGACGGTAAATTTCGTTAAGTTTTTTACTAACTACCGGGTAGATTGGATCATCTAGTCTAGTACCTAAGGAAATTTCTAGTTGGCGAATTCCCTCTAACAAGAGCGAGCTATTTTTATTGTCGATAATTTCTGGCCAAGATTTTCCCAAATTATTTTCAACTTGTTCGATATATTCCTGCCATTCATCATCACCAACTCCTGGTAATTTTGAGTCAGATGAGCCTAACCATTCGTTAAAAAGTTTAAATAATAGGTCTTTTTGTTCCAAGGATAATTCGTTTGGTTCTATTGCTTCTCTAGGATCGTAAAAAGTAACAGTAGAATTTGAAGTACCAAAATCGATAGCAATCCATCCACCATGTGAGAGCATTTTTTCCCCCTTACTTGTTTTTTTGTAAAATAAATTACAGGTTTGAGACTTTGTGTGCGATTCACTTACGTTGCTATTTTGCTCGATATAATCTATTTTAAATCCTAAAAAATAATTGGCAGAAATGGGCAGAGATCTATCGAGTTTGCAGTATGGAGAAAAACGTAATAGCGAATCCAGATAAAATGGTATTGGATAATTCTTAAAAGAATTATTGTAAGCCTGTTGAATTTTATCTCTAAGTTCTAGAGGATTTCCTGTTATAGTACAGTTGATATGATCAATCCTTATAAGATTAGCTGGATCGTCGTGCTCATGAATCAGGTCTATTACAGGAAGCTTTAACCACTTAGTATTGTTTACTGTTTTAATTTGGTTTTGGTTCAACAGAAATTTATTTACAATCTTAATTCCAACAGGCATATCAACATCTTTGGCAAAGTTTAAAGAGGAATATTTACTAGCTCCTGTAGAATTAATAACCAATCTGGTGTGGTTTTTTCAGTTGGCTCTTCACCTACCATTTGTTTTAGCAACGTTCTATCTGCTAAGAAATCTTCTTCCAATCTTCCAATAGCATCTTCTAAAAATGATGTTTGGAGTTCCTTATTGACTGTTTGATTTGTTTTGCTTAAAAGTTGAATAAAGCTATCACTAACGCTAAAAATCATTGTATCTCGAAGTCCCAGTATAAAAGTTAGATGGTTTTCGTAGAGTGGTATTCTTTGATTAGCTTGTTTATGGTCTGGAGACCACCCGAATATCAAAGCAGGTTCATTACTGTTTTTGTCTTCACGGGGTAAAGGAAATAAAGTTTCTGGGTCTATAGTTATAAAACTATTTTCTTTGACTATTTCGAGTAGCTCTGATTCCCATTCGCTCGGAGATGCTAAATCATCAAGTAACTCTTGTATATCTTCTTGTATTTCTTCTTTTTTCACAACACAATTTTCAATTTCAGACCGTATTTTTTTGATATTGATTGTCCTTTGATTATCCTTTAAGGAAATTAGGTTATTTGATAATTCATCTAACCAGTCTTTGATAGACTGGTCAACACGCTCCTGAGTAAATTTCTCTATGTTATCGCAAGCGTCCTTAAAACGATCGTAAAATTCATCGCTTCTAGTAAAAGGTTTTCGTTCTCTCTTTGTTCTTCGAGTTGTTCTTCGAGAAGAAAATTCCCCTCTACTGTTAGGTTGCAAATTGACGATTCCGTTTTCAATTTTGAGAAATAGGGTTCTCCATTCACTCCAGCGAGAGATTTCAGAATTGACTTTTTCTTCAACCTCTTTTCGAAGGGAAATTTTGCTTCTTGTTTCATCTATTCCTACTCCCAATTCCAATGGATTTTTTTCTAAATGGGTTTTTAACGCTTGATAGCTATCTGCTAATTCTCGGAGTGCTTGGCGCAGGATTCGTAATTTGGGATTCTCAGAAGCCAGCAATTTAGCCAGTGAAGGATTATTAACTTTCTGTGCTAAATTTTGTTGTTCCTTAACCAAAGTTTGTACTTTAACGTTGACATCTTTATATAATTGTTCAAGACCATGAGTTGCCACGTGATTTTCAAGCAGATACCGTAGTCTAGAAAGACCACCATCTTTTGTGAAAGCATCTAGCCAAGTTACTAAAATACTATCAGGTTCAGATTTTTTTAACCTTTCGCTTAACTGCTGCCATTTTTCGTTTAGATCAGGAAAATGCTTCTGAAATATATTGAGGTTTTCTAGTACAGTTGGTGTCGCAATTTTAATGGTGCTGTCTAGGTTTTTTATCAAATACTCAAGAGCAGCAAATGCTGACATAAAAACGATTCTTTGCTCATCATTCCCTTTCGTCAATTTACGGGAATTTTCAATAACCTTACGCAAAGCTGGTATTTCATCGAAAATTTTCTGCTCTGTTAGTTGCTCTGTGTTACTAAGAAGCTTGTCAATACCAACTTCTGCCCCAGGCAAATCATCAAATCGCCCCACACCTACAAGGATAAAATCATCGAGATTTTGGTTTTTTCTTTGCTTTCGGAGCAGATCGATGATTTCATTGTTTGTTGTACTTCCTGGACGAGGACCATAGGTCAATAGTAAAATCGTCTGTACATTTTCCATTTCATGGACATTTACAAATCGATCTCGAAGCTCAGATTTATCAGCCCCTAATCCAGGCAAGTCTAGTAAAACTAACTTGTTTGCTTCTTGAAGAGATGAAAGATCCCAAATTTTATCTGACACTTTGACTTCAACATTTATTCGTCCGATTAGAGGAAAGGTGGCTTGCAAAAACTTAGGAAACTGCTCCTCGTCTTCTGGAGGAAACTGTTCAAACTTCTTAATATCTAAGATCGAACGGGGGTCATTAGGTAGCTGAAGACCTGCGTAAGCATGAGTAGAATTATCAATAGGCAAGGATTGACCGCATAAATTATTTCCATAACGTAGATAAGATTCAACAAACACTACTAGTTCTTGAATTGCGTTTTCTAATCCAGGAGTTTTGTCATAATTTTTTACTTCATCGTACCATTTGATAATGTTTTGCCAAACATCAGGATCTTTGGAAGTAAAGTTTTTTAAACTAGCGATTTGCGTACTAGGTAATTGTGCTTCAGCCTGTACAACCAACTCCTCAACTATAAAGTCAAGACATTGATCAATTTCGTTCTGATTAAAATATTTAACGCTAAACTTAAATTCAGTTGGTTGCGAGCCTTTTACCTGAACGATATTGAGATGAGTCACATTCCCAGTAGCTGCCACTCGACTGTCTGGTAACATTCCTGCATAACCAAGTAAACTACCTAAGACCGTAGTTTTTGTAGCTTTGAATTCTCCCATAACAGCAATTTTAACTGGTGAAGAAGAAGATTTAACTACTTCTTCGGCTTGCTTTCGGACAATTTCAACTTGATTGCTAATTTCAGTTAAAATACTATCCTGCTGAAGGGATTGAGTCTGAATAACAGAGTCATATTCCTCAAGTTTATTAAGTATAGATTCAGCGAAATTATTAAAATCACGCAGTTGTTCAACCTTTGACATGATAATTTAAGATGAGACCACTAATTATGACTTTGTTTAAATTTCCGTAAGCGTATCTAAAGGAAACTGATCACATTTTTTTCAAATAATATTGTTCATAAAAAAAACAGATTTTTTTCGCTTCTTATCCTATATTAATAGCTCTCAAGAGTACTTCTGGTGGAGGTATTTCTTCTAAATCTCCTAAAGTTAGAGTGTCACAAATACCAGTTCTTGCTCCCTTTTCTTCTAAAGATTTGTCCAATTCTTGTAGAAATTGTGCTGCTTGGGGATCTGAACCAACTTGAATAAAAGAAATACCAATTTCCGAATCCTTATCGATTCGACGAGTTGCGTTCACAAGTACATCAATTACTGGAGGCTTATCATCAGGTGCTCCATCTGTAAATACTAAGAAAATTTCCCCATTTGGTTTAGCACTACCGTTTGCTTTACGTTGGAAATAATTCTCGAGAGCATCCCGCAAAACCTCATCAAGGTATGTTCCACCCATAGGATATGTTTCTTTAAAGATTTGTTCTACCTTATTTGTCGTAACATTATCGTATCGCTTAAATCTACTCGAAAATACATAAACAGTAATCCCATCGGGGTCGATTTCTTCACAATATCTAGCATAAGCCTCTGTAGTTTCTTCCATAACCTCCCATCTAGTTTTTGTCCCCCTTTTCTCGTCCTTAATGGTCATACTGCCACTTTTATCAATAATGATGGTGTAATCACGGTCTTTTAATTCTTCTGGGACATACATAATTCTGATTACTCTGAAAATGTTGCTAAAAAACAATTCAAGCTTTGATAGCATTATATGAATTAATGTAGCAGATCAAAAATCCTAGATCGCTTCTATATAACCGACTTATATAGTCAGGGTATTGATAAACATGTAGTGATGGCATAATCTACCCGACAAACATTTATTGTAGTTATGAATAAAATTCCAAATAGCTCTTAACGGAAATCTCCAAATCTCTCCGGCAAATCCCTCCACGGTATCTCGGCTTGCTCCCGATACTTTACAATACCTCTACAATACCTCTTCTGTCAAACTAACTGATCACAGGCCCTTCGCTTCCGGAATAATTGCCCTAGTAGCACTGACAAACAGCGGTTTCTAAGGTTTTCCAATTTTTGATCAATTTCCTGTTCATTCTCCTGTACAAACTGAGTTATTGAGTGGTTGCTTGGAGTCTTTTGAGGTTTTTATCAACTCTTTTTATCAACTCCAAGAATACATATTTAGTTTTAACAAACGGTAGAAATTATTCCGCCGTACTAATAAAGTAATAAAAAATACATATATTTAGGAAATAGGGCTAGGGATTTTCCCACGGATATCTGCCTGACACTAGACAAATCAAACCTACCGAAAGCAGGGTAAAATCTTTATTATGCCTAGGAAAAGTGCCCCGGTAGCTGCACCAAGTAAGGGGGATTATTAGTAGCTGATCCTTAGGGTGAAATCTCAGTGATTTTACTTAAATTTTTTAGTATATAAATATACTTAATATTAAATGGTGGAATTTATACTTTCTTAAGATTTTTACTATAATTAATAAAATTTAAAATTTATAAAAAATTAATTAATCTTTTTTTATATTTATTCAACGTTTGTGATAATTATTTTAGTGAATGTGTTACCAATGATCAGATTATGCTATACTAATACAAATAAGACTTTGGAAACCATTTGTCAATTACCCAATCGGGAATATGCCTCTATTAATTAATGATAAAAAGAGGGGCAAGAGGGAACCTCATAAAGGTAGGTTTTTGGTAAGCATTCAGCCGTCAGCCGTCAGCCGTCAGCCGTTCGCGAACGGCTTATTTTATTCAAAAGCACCGATTGCGCTACTTGAGGTGCTGCGCCAACAGTAGCATGGCCATAGGCCAAGGGCTTTTCCCCAGACTTTCAATTCTGTAAAATATCGAACTATTAAATTCTCCCAAATGAGATTTATTTGAAGCATTAGGCTGAGAGCTGAAAGCTGACAGCTGAATGCTGACGCTTAAATGTATATACACTTATTTAAATAAATAAAAAAGAGGGGCTTGTGATCAGGAGTCTGTTGCCAATTATGCGATGGAAACCGTTTCAGTCAAGCGCTCCAATAGATTGTGCCACGGACCGACACCCAGCTTCTCAATCACCTCTGTTTGAGCTTGTTCCCAGAGGGGAATAGCTTGGGTCAGGTTTTCCTGGCCTTTTGCCGTTAGTGCCACCAATCGTGTCCGCCGATCCTCTCCAGGAGTGATCTCAATCAGTCCCTGCTTTTCTAAGGGC
>NZ_JAAHHE010000011.1:30384-105285 GCF_010692525.1 Moorena sp. SIO3B2 | reverse complement strand
CTAGAGGTGGTAGTAATCGATTTAGATACTGCCCAATGCCTAAGCGAGGACCAAGGTAATGGGCAATTAAAGCAACAGACATAGCTTATAGCACCGGAAACAGGGAACAGGGAATAGGGAATAGGGAATAGGGAATAGGGAATAGGGAATAGGGAATAGGGAATAGGGAACAGGCAAAAAATCCGTGTGTGTACTCCACTAATATGAAAACCGCTGTAGCTTAGATGTAGGCATAATTTCTAACTTAGTTACAATACCACTGAATAAAATCATAAAGGAACAGGCATTTAGAAAATTTTCCACTTTCCACTCCCGACTCCCGACTCCCGACTCCCGACTCCCGACTCCCGACTCCCGACTCCCTACTCCCGACTCCCTACTTTCAACTTCCAACAATGAACAAAATAATTGCCTGGTATAGATGGGCGATGCAAACAGGGCAACTACCATTTGCTATAATTTTAACCCTCACCATCTACCAACCCTTTGAAGACTTTGTTCTCAACTGGCTCCCCTTGCCTTCAGCTTTAATCGGCTTAATACGTTTTGTTCCCGAAATTATCCTTTACATCCTAATGGTAAGGGTAATTTACCTGCGGCTATCCTCTGGTAAAGGTATACGAAAAACCCCCCTAGATATCCTAATTATTGCCTTTTTCATTGCTAGCATGATTTCCATTGTGGTTAACCATGCTGGAATTCCAGGCAGCATAAAAAACTTACGCACTAACTTTCGGTATATTTCAGTTTACTATACTGTAGTTAATATTGACATTTCTATCGAACAGCTTGCCACCTTATTAAAAAGTATTAGACTAGCCAGTTTAATCCAGGCAGGTATAGCCTCCATCCAATACTTCTTACCCGCCAGCATCAGTCAGAAACTATTCACCAGGCAAGTCATCCACTCCGGCACAATGGCTGCCAAAAATGCCAGCATTGGCACCTTTGGCGACAGTGCCATCCTCTCAGGATTCCTGATGTTAGCAATTTCAGTATTTATTAGCCATGTCTACACCAACTCTAGTCATATTATTCCCACTTTCAAAGACTCCGCTAGTATTTTAGTGCTCTATTTCGCTAACTTTGCTTCCAAAAAGCGAGCTGGACTGATGATATCGCTACTAATTCCTATTCTAGTCTTAATTCATCTCAACAGAAAAAGAGATACTGCCCTCATCCTCTGGTTTGCTACAGCACTTTTGATAACTGTAGTATTGATTTCCCCATTATTGAATCTTCAAACATCAGCAGCTTCAGTGTCTGAAGACGGTGAAATACCTGATCTGACTTCCTATTTCTTCTCGATTTTTTCTCCAGATTACTGGCAACACAACTTAGAAGCTCAGCGGGGTTGGGCAGCCAAGACTATTGTTAATGGTTTAATGAATTCAGGAGGCTGGTTTGGCTTTGGTCCAGAGCCTGGTAAGATAGTTTTAGCCATAAACTGGAGCTTTTTAACAGGTTTTATTCGAACCCAATTTAATTTGCAATCAGAGGATTGTAAATACTTTTGTCTGCTCTATATCAAATCTTTAATTCTCTGATGAGATGTATTTGATACTTTTAAATTTTATACCTTTACCTTATAGGAGCCGGGATTAGGGAGCAGGGAACAGGGAGTAGGGAGCAGGGAGCAGGTAACAGGGAAAAAATCCTGTGTACTTCATGAATATGATAACCGCTATATAATTCTAAAAAAAATCAGCTTTTTAGGTGTAATGTTTATGATAATTTTTCGCCCATTTCAACGACCTTTGATTAAATAAAAAAATTGAAACTCTTCTGCCTTCTGCCGTAAGCATTCAGCCGTCAGCTATCAGCTATCAGCTTATGCGCTACGCGCACGCTACTTGAAGTGCTAGCAGGCGCTTTAACTGGACGGACTCGGATCAGTACAACGACCAGGGATTTTCAACTAGCCTTACCAGCCCGTCAGCTTGTTTACTACCTCCCGTTGATTAGCTGACAGCTGAGGGCTGATAGCTGAATGCTTACCTTCTGCCTTCTGCCTTCTGCCTTGGATCCAATACATTTTACTTATTACCAGCGGATGTGGTATGATTACCTTTTTACTTAGATAAACTTAAAAAAAGATAAAGAGAAGGCTTCAATAAAATTTACAAAAATCCTAACTCAAGGGATGACTGAACTTGACGGCTTAAGTTGACTAACGTCACTTGTTTAACTTGGCCGAATAGGTCAGACTGGTTTTCGGTGCATCTCAGTTGTGCAAAAACACTAAACTCCAATACTGAAACCCCTATTATCTCGTTAGTTGAGTGATCGATTTACAAAATATGGGAGCTAGCCAAATGAACTTTGGTGTTTCTACAGGTGCGACCCGTGGAACGGGCATCTTGCCGTGGAATGGGCATCTTGCATGAAACTGGCATCTTGCCAGTTTCATGCTTATTTTCGGGCGGGCAGGATGCCCACTCTACTTCTATTCATTCGAAGATTCAGCAACGCGGATTTTTAATCAGAGTAACTATCCGGAGATCAGATTAGACACAACGGGAGAGGAGATAACGTCACTTGTAGGGCGTTGCTCACCTAAGGAATGGTTTAATAAAAATCAAACCATGCAATGCCCTAATTGTCATAGCCACAAAACTCATAAATATGGTCATCACAATTGAGACATTATTTAGCCAGACTACATCGAATTTCTCTATGCTACTCTAAATCTGAAGAGATGTTGAAGTTATCAATTAGGCTTCTTATTTATTATTTAAAGTTTCATAAAATCCCCATTTTTGGTTAATCATTCCATTATTAAGCAACGCGGTGGCGAGTGTCAAACGCGCCCTATATTTCCATGAACTCTTGTAAAGTTTTGGGTTCTTCAGTACCTACTATGCTAAATTTACAGTTAAAAATCTCCGAAAATATTACTGTGTAAGGGTTATGAGGCTATTTAACCATCAATTTTTCTGAATAATGCCTCTTCCTCCTGCTCCCTGCTCCCTGCTCCCTGCTCCCTTTGGCAAAGTGTTAATTTAGCATAACAAGTACGGAAGAGCCAAGTTTTGTAAATCAGTTGCATAAGTTTGTAAATCAGTTGCATAAGTCTGATTGCTTGGACATAGAAGTAGATAGAAGTAACAAGCTTTGAGAAAAAAGGAGCAACTGATATGGCGACTATTCAAGGAAACAACGGAGATAACTCATTAATTGGTACTGCAAATAACGATATGATGTGGGGTTATGATGGTAACGACACTTTGTGGGGGCAAGATGGTAATGACCAGCTCATTGGTGGTAATGGTTCAGACCAATTAATTGGTGGTTTTGGTAACGACACTTTGTGGGGGGAAGATGGTAACGACACTTTGTGGGGGGAAAATGGTAATGACCAATTAATGGGTGGTTCTGGTAACGACACTTTGTGGGGGGAAGATGGTAACGACACGTTGTGGGGGGAAAATGGTAATGACCAGCTCATTGGTGGTAATGGTTCAGACCAATTAATTGGTGGTTCTGGTAACGACACTTTGTGGGGGGAAGATGGTAACGACACTTTATGGGGAGGATCTGGTAACGACACTTTGCAGGGACAAGATGGTAATGACCAGCTTATTGGTGATGGCGGTTTTAACGACTTGATTGGCGGTAGCGGTGCTGATCAATTTGTCTTATCAACAGAGGGATTTACCACGATTACAGACTTTGAAGACGGAATTGATCGCATACAAGTATCAAATCGGACGTTCAATGATCTGGGGTTCATACTAAGTGGTCTGCCAAACAGTTTAATAATTGTAGATAACATTACAGGTTTTGGTATTGGCTCACTGTTAAATGTGAGCCAAGGAGATATTACAGCAGCTGATTTCATAGCTTAACAGAAGCACTTGTCAATGGCGTCAGTCCTGTTAATTCCCAGGAAATTACAATGCCCCCTCGCCATAAGCTGTTTTGCATTTAAATTGCACAACAGCAAGGCAGAAGGCAGAAGGCAGAAGGCAGAAGGTAAAAGAGTTTCAGGTTTTTTTTCCTGATTTAATCAAGCGATGCAGTTGCTCATGGGGGTTTCCCCCATGAGCAACTGCGTCAAGACAAGGTCGTTTAAATGAGCGACAGCTTATATAGCAATTTCTTACCAAAAACCATCGAGGCTGAGAACAAAATTAGGCAAAATTGGTTCTCCTAATAATTTATTCGGCTGCTCTAACACTTGTTTGGGTTTCCCAGATTTATAAATCTCCACTTGCTTGGCTAATCGGTTGAATAACCAACCCAATTTTACGCCATTATCTAAGTATTCCTGCATTTTTAGTTGGGCTGGTTTCAGGTTGTCGGTGGGAGACATTAATTCAATCACAAAGTCTGGTGCTAGGGGTGGAAATTTTTCCCGTTGTGCCAGTGTTAGAGCCTCCCATCTTTCCCGCTTAACCCAAGCTACATCTGGTGAACGATCAGCTCCGTTAGGTAAATGAAATCCTGTGGATGAGTCAAACACTATTCCTAATTGAGATTGTTCATTCCAGATTCCCAAACGAATCAGAAGATTAGCATTTCTTGCTCCTGTCTCTCCACCGGTTGGAGCGATAATTACCAAATCTCCTTGTACTGTTCGCTCTAGTTTCCAGTCGGGATTAGCACAACACAGGTCGTAAAACTGTTGGGATGTTAGTCTGGCATTTTCTGGCATCCTCAGGATTGATTGTGTCATGAGCAAAGGGAATAGGGAACAGGGAATAGGGAATAGGGAATAGGGAATAGGGAATAGGGAATAGGGAATAGGGAATAGGGAATAGGGAGGCAAGAGGCAAGAGGCAAGAGGCAAGAGGCAATAGTAAATGTGGCGTAGGGTAAGTTAGGGACGGGCTTACCCTTATTGTATTCATATCTTGCAGCAAGTTTAAACTTTACCTGTCAAGCTAGGGAACACGGAACGGGTAACAGTTAGAATATTTTACTATTTTACTACTTAAATTGATTGTGATTGCTGCCATTATTAATTTTTTTTACTGGTGCTATATCTCGGTTTTATAAGCAAATAATTCCAAGAATTTCGTAAAAAATACTAGTTAAAAAACAAGCGTTCGATAAGCGTCTATTTTAGATAATCGCTTAGTGTATATTTCAGAATATCGCTGTTTTTTATTAATCCTAAAACTCCCCAAAAAAAAAGTTTTTTAAACCCTTGACAATTATAATCATAATCATTACAATAATCATTAAATGACCACAATGAGTTCAATTGTTAAATTATGCGACAAGGATTTACTAAAAACCTCAAGAAACAACCTCGCTTAGCGTGACATGCAGATCAATCGCATTTTTATTGGAAGTTAATTTACTGATATCATCGGCAACAGTAAGAAAAAAAAATGAAATATATAATAGAAAATGTGATAGGTATATAAAATGAATTGTTATAACTTTTGTTCCCTGTTCCCTGCTCCCTATTCCCTACTCCCTACTCCCTACTCCCTATATTTCCCTGTGTTAAACTAAATCGAGATTGGGTTTCATGCATCTACTGGTTAATGCTATATAGTTAACTGGAGGCTAATCCTTGAGTAAATTGACGGGCTTGATGAAAATCTCAAGCCACCAGGACTCATTGCCCAGTGCGGATATCGTGTTTGTTCACGGGCTGGGAGGGGATGCTAGAAGCACGTGGCATCCTAAGGAAAAACGGGATGATGATGACTTCTGGCCAGTTTGGTTAGAAAACGATCAGCTAGGTCTTAACATCTGGTCTTTTGGGTATAACGCTGAAGCGACAAACTGGAAAAGCAACAGCAGTATGCCGCTCTTCGATCAAGCCAGTAATTTATTAGATTGGTTAGACAGCTGCGATCTCGGCAAGCGTCCACTAGTATTTATTACTCACAGTATGGGCGGGCTTGTAGTTAAAGAGATGCTTAACAGTGCTCAAACTTTTGAAAACCAAGGTATTCTTAAACAGACTAAAGGGATTGTATTTCTAGCTACTCCCCACACTGGTGCTCATCTAGCTAAATTAATTGATAATATTGGCGCTTTTGCACAAACCACAGTAAGTGTCAAAGAACTAAAAGCTCATCACCCTCAGTTACGGAAATTAAATGAGTGGTATCGAGAAAACGTTCGGAGTTTAGGAATTGCTACAAAGGTCTATTACGAAACCCAGCCTTTCAAAGGGATTTTGGTGGTAGACGAAGATAGTGCTAACCCAGGCATTGAAAAAGTTAAGCCGGTTGCCATACCAAAGAACCACATTGACCTATCTAAACCAGAGTCTCAAAACAGTTTGGTCTATCGTGGTGTCAAGAAATTTATTGAGGAATGCCTCAAAACTACTGTACGGCTAAAAGATGACAGCAACGGAACAGTTTATGTTGGCGAGATTCCTATTCATGAGCATTAGCTGAACTCGTCCGACCGGGAACGGACAAAATTAAATCCCCCCAGTAACATTATCAATCGTGGCACTCCCCACTTTGTCGGTAGGGATGCTCAACTTGAGCAGCTCCATCAGGAATTTCAACAGACCAATCAATTAGCAATTTGTGCCATTGCCGGAATGGGCGGTGTGGGCAAAACCGAGTTAGCTCTACAATATGCTCTGAAAAATCAGCACAACTACCCTGGTGGGTTGTGCTGGTTCCCAGTGCGAGGCTTGGATCTCGGGACTCAAGTTGTCAATTTTGCCCGTACTAAATTAGGATTAACCATTCCAGAAGAACTAGAGTTCAACCAACAAGTAGAATACTGCTGGGGGCATTGGCCAGAAGGAACAGCATTGATCGTGCTGGATGATGTGCCTTCTTTCAGCAACGACTACAAACAGAGAATTCAGCCCTACTTACCTCCAGCCCAATCCCGCTTCAAAGTACTGGTCACCAGCCGTCAGCGTCCAGGGGCTTCTTACCGACGAATTGATTTGGATGTGCTATCCCCAGAGGCAGCATTGGAATTATTGCGTTCGCGTAGCGTGGCCTACGGCCAATCGCTTGTTGGAAAAGAGCGCATTGAGAAAGAACCAAACGAAGCAGAAGCCTTATGTGAATGGTTGGGTTATTTGCCTTTAGGTTTGGAGTTAGTCGGACGATATTTAGATATACATCCGAATTTAACCATTGCTAAAGTTCAGAAACGTTTAGAGAAAAAGAAATTAGCAGCTAAGGCATTACTTTATCAAACAGAACAAGGGGAGATCACAGCCCAGTTGGGAGTAGCAGCAGCCTTTGAGTTATCCTGGGAAGATTTGGAAGAGTCTCCAGAAGCCCAACAGTTGGGATGTCGTTTGAGTTTGTTTGCTCCTGCTCCTTTTGATTGGTCCCTAGTAGAGTCTTGTGTTATCGAAACTGAAGATGAGGAGGAATGGGAAGAAGAACAAGAAGAGTTGGAAGAATTACGGGATAGTTTCCTAGTTAATCGTAATCTATTGCAACTGACCGAACAGCAAACTTATCGGCTGCATCAACTAATTCGAGAATTTTTCCAGAGCAAGCTGGCTCAATTACCAGAGGCCGATGGCTACAAGCAAAGCTTTTGTAAGACAATGGTGGCTGTAGCAAAAGAAATTCCTTTTACAGCAACTCTGGAAATCATTGCAGCAGTTAACCCGGCCATCCCTCATTTAGTTGAAACTGCCACAGTCCTAACTGACTGCCTCAGGGATGAAGATTTAATCTGGCCTTTGACTGGGTTAGGAAAATTCTATTACGGTCAAGGTACCTATGACCAGGCTGAACTGTGGTGGAAGCAATGTTTAGAGATAACTAGAACCCGCTTGGGTGAGAACCATCCCGATGTGGCTAGCAGTCTCAATAACCTGGCATTACTCTACTGGTCAATGGGGCGCTATGATCTTGCCGAACCCCTATATAAACAGGCTTTGGAGCTGTATAAGCAGCTGCTGGGTCACCACTATCCCGATGTGGCCACCAGTCTCAACAACCTGGCATTACTCTACTACTCAATGGGGCGCTATGATCAAGCCGAACCCCTATATCAAAAGGTTTTGGAGCTGTATAAGCAGCTGCTGGGTCAAGACCATCCCGATGTGGCCCGCAGTCTCAACAACCTGGCATTACTCTACTGGTCAATGGGGCGCTATGATCTTGCCGAACCCCTCATTCAACAGGCTTTGGAGCTCTTTAAGCAGCTGCTGGGTCACCACCATCCTTTGGTGGCCATCAGTCTCAACAACCTGGGTTTACTCTATAAGTCAATGGGGCGCTATGACCAGGCCGAACCCCTCATTCAACAGGCTTTGGAGATAACAAAGCAAGGGCTCGGTCAAGACCATCCCCATGTGGCCACCAGTCTCAACAACCTGGCTGCACTCTACGACTCAATGGGGCGCTATGACCAGGCCGAACCCCTCTTACAACAGGCTTTGGAGCTGTATAAGCAGCTGCTGGGTCACCACCATCCCGATGTGGCCACCAGTCTCAACAACCTGGCATTACTTTACAAATCAATGGGGCGCTATGAGCAAGCCGAACCCCTCATTCAACAGGCTTTGGAGCTGTATAAGCAGCTGCTGGGTCACGAACATCCCCATGTAGCCACCAGTCTCAACAACCTGGCATTACTCTACTGGTCAATGGGGAGCTATGGTGAGGCAGAACAGCTCTATCAACAGGCTTTGGAGCTATATAAGCTGCTGGGTGACGACCATCCCGATGTAGCCACTAGTCTCAACAACCTGGCATTACTCTACGACTCAATGGGGCGCTATGATCAGGCCGAAGCCCTATTTGTCCAGGCTTTGGAGATTGCAGAACAGAAGTTAGGGTCAAATCATCCTAACACTGTAAGCATCCGTAAGAATCTAGAAAGTTTGCGCGATATAAAAAGGGAACAGGGAACAGAATAAACGATATCCGAATAGTTTTTAATGTTATGGTAAATCAGCAATATTATTCATTAATTAGTTAGAAATACTATATACTGGCTTGGTCTTGCTTTTCCTAAGTGAATGACTAATGAAGAATTTAGAATGTAGAATTAAGAATTTAGAATGAACAAGGTAGAATTTAGAATTAACAAGATAGAATTTAGAATTAACAAGATAGAATTTAGAAGATAGAAGGTATAGCAGTCGCAGTAAAGCTTAAGAGATATTTCTGCTCCCTGCTCTCTACTCCCTGCTCCCTTTCAACCAAAATTATCTGTTCTAAACTATACTTCGGTTCTATAAATTTTAAATTCTAAATTCTAAATTCTAAATTCTAAATTCTTCATTTAATTCAAGCTTATTTTCGGGAGGATATGATGCAGGAGTCAGTAGTTTATCAACGAATTATTCGCCAAGGATTAGAACAAGGATTAGAACAAGGATTAAAACAAGGATTAAAACAAGGATTAGAACAAGGATTAGGACAGGGATTAGAACAAGGAAAGCGCAGCGATGCAGCGCGGTCTTGGGGGTTTCCCCCATGAGCGACTGCATCAAGAAATGAGCTTAATTTGATTATCCGTCAAATTAACCGTCGCTTAGGTAAGATAAATCCCCAATTACAAAATCAAATTGAGCAGTTATCCTTTGAGCAGTTGGAGGATTTAGGAGAAGCGTTGTTAGATTTTGAAACTGAAGTGGATTTGACCAATTGGTTAAACCAGTTAACGGATAAGTAAAATCCCGTTAGGTGTCGCACTCAAAAGCCGTGCCATGGAGAGCTGATAGAGTGGGTAAGGAAAAGCTTTACCCACTCTACTATTGCTACAGCAATCGGGTGCATCTCATATTTGCTGTTTGACCCGGTGGTGCCTTACGGGACGGACTGTCCCAACTAAATTCTAAATTCCAAATTCTAAATTCCAAATTCTAAATTCTAAATTCTAAATTCTAAATTCTAAATTCTAAATTCTAAATTCTTCATTCTTCATTCTCTACTTCCTCAATAGATAAACCTAACGCTGAACTCACTTGCTCCACAGTTAGTCCCATTGCCAATAGCTTAGGAATAGCATCTCTTTGTGAACGTTCAGCTTGCTCAGCCCGTTGTTTTTCTTGCTCAGCTCGTTGTTTTTCTTGCTCAGCTCGTTCACTGCCCATCAGCAGTAGATTACCTTCGCTATCCCACCACCTTAGCCACATGTGATTCTGATTAAGATTCTGATATGAGCCTTCCCATACACCTAATTCTACCCCTAACTGTTCAATAGGATAATGTCCCCTTTGATTAGTCTTCATCTGGTGATATTTACCATTAACTAGATGATAGACTTCTAACTCCCCAGTATCAAATATATAGATTCCGTAGTAGGGAATGCGAATAATTTGTTCATAAACCCAGAATTTACCTGGTTTAGTTTTTTCTTCCCCAGTAGCAGATAAAGGAGTAGAATCCCTTTCCTCGTCTCCATTGCCACTAGCAAATTCCAGAGCAATCAGAGGTGCTAGGTGTTCTTGCCAAAGTACATAGGAACGACGAATTTTACCATCTAACAGAGGAGGTACTCCCGGTACATAAAACCAATCCGGAGCTTCTGCTCCTCTTTCTAAAGGTTCTGTGATCCGCCAATAGATACCTGAGTCTTGACCAATAGCGTATTGTCTGTCCGGATGAATTTTCTGGAGAACCGGTTCAATAGAATCAGTTAAAATAATGCTTTGGGGATGCTCATGGAAGTTCTTCACAAATTCGCCATTGGATTCTGGTAGTTGAGTATGATCCGGTAACGAAATAGTTAGACCTGTGCGCTCTAAGCTCTGGGTCATGACAACCTCATCTTGGGAAATGATTTGTAAGCATATGCGCTACGCGCACGCTACGCGAACAGCGGTCAGCCTTTAGCTGATAGCCGTCAGCGGTCAGCCTTTAGCTGATAGCCGTCAGCGGTCAGCCTTTAGCTGATAGCTGATAGCTGAATACTTACAATGATTTAGGTATACTTACTACTTATTTTAGCAGTTCTAAATACCCAAGAACTGCTAAAATAAGTAGTAAGCATTTAGCTATCAGCCTTGGCCTTGACCTTTGGGTCACCCTACGGGAAACGAGGTTTATTTTAAGCTGACGGCTGACAGCTGACGGCACCTCAAGTAGCGTGCGCGTAGCGCATATGCTTACAATCAGTGGCCTAGATTCCCAACCGTTGATAAACCTCGTCCAAATGTTGAAAATGATGCTGGGGATTAAAACATTCCTCTATTTCTGAAGGAGTTAGCTTACTAGTAACCTCAGGATCCTTAGTAATCAAATTGTAGAAGTCTCCCTCAGGTTGATTCCAGGCTTGATGGGCACAAGACTGAACAATACTGTAGGCATCTTCCCGATTCATCCCCTTTTCTACTAACGCTAACAACACCTTTTGGCTAAAGACCACACCCCCATAAACATTCATATTCCGCTTCATGTTTTCTGGATAAACCAACAAGTGTTTCACTAAATCTGTGATTTCCACTAACATGAAGTGAGTTAAAATACACACATCTGGCAGAATGACTCGTTCTACAGAAGAATGAGAAATATCCCGCTCATGCCATAGGGCAACATTTTCTAAAGCAGCCACCGCATGACTCCGCAGAATTCGTGCCATCCCGCTTAGCCGTTCAGAACGAATTGGATTACGTTTGTGTGGCATAGCAGAAGAACCTTTCTGTCCTTTAGAAAAGAATTCTTCTACTTCTAAGACATCGGTTTTTTGGAGATTGCGAATTTCCACAGCAAACCGTTCAATGGTTGCCCCTAACAGAGCTAACTGTTGGACAAACTCACCATGGCGATCGCGAGAAATAATTTGGGTTGAGGCAGTATCAGGTTGCAGTGACAGGTTTTGACATGCGATCGCTTCCACTTGAGGGTCAATATTGGCATAGGTTCCCACAGCACCAGAAATCTTGCCCACAGATATGTTTTCACGCAGACCCACTAAGCGATCGCGATGGCGGCAAACTTCTGCTAACCAACCGGCCAGCTTAAAACCAAAGGTAATTGGTTCAGCATGAATTCCGTGAGAACGACCAATCATCACCGTGTAGCGATGTTGTTGTGCCTGGTAGCGAATCGCTTGAGCAAGCTTCTCGATCTGTTCGAGGATAATATTTAGACTAGCAACCAGTTGCAGTGCCAAGGCAGTGTCTAAAACATCGGAACTAGTCAAGCCTAAGTGTATGTAGCGTCCCACATCCCCTACATACTCATTCACATTAGTCAGAAAGGCAATCATGTCATGGCGGACTTCTTGCTCAATCTCTTGCACCCGCTTGAGGTCAAAATCCGCCTTTGCCTTAATTTCCTCTACTGCTTCACCGGGAATCTTACCCAGTTCCGCTTGTGCTTCACAAACAGCTATTTCCACCTGAAGCCAGGTTTTGAGCTTGTAGGTATCCGTCCACAATTCCCCCATCTCGGGTAGGGTGTAGCGCTCAATCAATTCCCATATCGCAGAACACAACCTTACAATTATAGCAGTTATCAATGGGTTTAGGGACTTTCGTCTTGGGTTAATCGGAGTCGGGAGTCGGGAGTCGGGAGTCGGGAGTCGGGAGTCGGGAGTCGGGAGTCGGGAGTCGGGAGTCGGGATGTAGTGCTGCCAAAGGCTTTTTCCACGGGGCTTTCAAGGTATTGAATCTACCTGAACCGGAAGATAAACGCTATATAATGGATTAATAATTAATGATTAATCATGGGTCAAATCCCCTATCCCCTATTGGCTATTGCTAGCATGCCTATTGCCTGTTGCCTATTGCCTGTTGTCACCTACCATGACCAATTTTCCTCTCAATGCTGGGTCTATCCAAATATCCGGGAACGTGAGAACCCCTCTCTTTTAAGGAGGGTCAGAAGTTACCGTAAGAAGAGTGGAGCCTTTATAGGCGACAGACTATGCAAAAAAGGGTTAAAACTCATGAAATAAGGCTCCACTCTTCTAAGGTTTCGTCTCCGGGATGAAACGGACACGACGGGTTTTAACCCGCCGTGTCTATAATAAAGGATAGGAGGAGATAGAAAGTTGTATAGAACAATTCCAGTTAAAGCGTCATTTACTGATGAAGATAAAGCTTTTTGGGTCTTTCAGTGTGAGCAAGCAAATAGCTTGATTAATTGTGCAATTTATTACACCAAACAAAAACACTACAGTTGGCTTGAACAGCAAGAAGAATCATTCACTACTTACTGGAAGGATGATGAGCTTAGGTATGGCTGGAAGACCTATAAGTGCAGTACAAAGTACCCAGAACTAGATAAAACTTTAAAGTTAACTCCCAATTACAAAGCAATGGCTGCCCAGTCGGCTCAACAGACCCTAAAGACAGTAGGTGAGTCCATTGCCAGTTACAACCAATTAGTAGGTCTTTATTACAAGGGCCAAGTTGACAGACCAAGACTGCTTAGGTACAGAAAGAAAGGGGGATTGGCTGCTGTAACTTTTCCCCGACAAGCACTCAACTACAAAAAAGGCTTGTTTGATCCGTCAATAAGCAAAGAAACTAAGCCTCATTTAATAACTGAAATCGCATTAGAACCACCAGATTTTATAGATCCGGACTGGGTGAAAGAAGTTACTGTTCGCCCGTATTTAGGAGAGCTATGGATTGATTGGGTGATCGACAACGGGAAAGAAGCGATTGCTAGCAACCCAAACCTTGACTACACTCAAGCCTGGAGCTTTGATCACGGTGGAACCAACTGGTTGACTGGAGTTTCAACCTGTGGGAAAAGCTTGATTATTGATGGTCGTAAGCTTAAGTCAATGAACCAAGGTTATTGTCGTCTGGTAGCCAAGTACAAACAGGGCAAGCCAGAGTTTTACTGGAATTCTAACCTTGACCGGGTACAACGGAAACGCAACAACCAAATCAGAGATGCGATCAATAAAGCAGCTAGGTTGATTATTAATCGCTGTTTGAATGATTGCATTGGGAATCTGGTAATTGGTTGGAACGAAGGGCAGAAGAATCGTTCCAATATGGGCAAGCGTGGTAATCAGAACTTCGCAGTTATCCCCACCGGAAGATTGATCGAACGGTTAAAACAACTTTGTTATGAGTACGGGATTAAATTAACAATTACCGAGGAAGCGTACACGAGTAAAGCGTCTTACCTTGACGACGACAGCCTCCCAAAACATGGTGAAAAACCCAAAGGATGGATACCGTCGGGCAAACGGGTTAAGCGTGGACTGTATAAAACTTCTGAAGGATGGCTGATCAATGCAGACTGTAACGGCGCTGCAAACATAGCCCGAAAAGTAGCCACACAGTTAGGTCTAAACCTGACCAAGGTGGGTAGGGGAGCTTTGGCACTCCCAAAGCGATATGATCTGTTCACCTCACTGAGTAAATCATATCGCACAAGAAGTGAAGTGGCACGGTTTCAACCCGCCACGTAACAACCTTGTAGAATCCCCGTTTTTTAAAGCGCGGAGATGTCAAATTAAGCTTTAGTACCAGATCAAAAATCGGAGGTCACACTTGACCAAGACAGGTATGATTAAACAGCTAAAATGCGCTCAACGCGCTCTAATTGCTTTAATACTCCCAATTTTAATATTTCTATCGGCTCCACCAGCCCTTGCCCAACCTGATCTCACCATCACCCCTAAAAGTATGACTGTGGCAGGTACCAGGGGTTCTAGCACAAGCCGCAGCTTACTCTTGCGCACGACAAACGCCGTCAAGGATTTACAAATCATTTCCCTAGACCTCAATACTCAGGATGGCCAAGAAATTTTCCCCGCCAAATTGATTCAGCCTACTTTACCAGACGAGGAGATTGAGGCCAATAGTCTACTATCTATCCCGATCCAGTTTCAATTAGACGATGCCCCCAAAAGTGGAGAATTTAGTGGTGAATTACTGATTAAGTTCTCAGAAACTGAACTAAGCGTACCATTAACAGTCCGAATTAAAGACCCCTTTCCCATACCTCTGGGAATCATATCCATTGGGGTGATATTGAGCATAGCTGTGTCCAGCTACCGTAGCCGAGGGAAACTACGGGACAAAATTCTGGTGCGGGTTGGTCAATTGCGTATCCAACTGCGCAGTGACCCCCAGTTAGCTGAAACATCACTCACCGATCAATTCAACTCAATACCAAATCCCTTCAAGACCCGAATTGAAGGCCATCTGCTAGATGTCGAGATGGCTTTGCAGGGGGAACGTTGGAACGATGGTAATCAGGCAATTACCCAAGCTGAGTCAGTGTGGCTGAAATGGCGCAAAGGTCGTGAGGACTGGCTAGCACTCCTGAACTATGGTCAGACCCTGGAAGAAAAAATACCCGCCACTCCGGATATTGACCCCCCTTATCTACAGTCAGTACGCCGTAATTTGCAACTGGCAATCCGAGAGGCACCTGACCAAAATCCTCAAGACTTGTATCAGCAGTTAGATGACTTGGCAAAACAGATTAATAAATACCTGCAACTGGATGCTAAACTCAGGGACTTGGACAACCTGCTGGTAGAAACTACCATATCAACACAAGAGTTACAGAGTTGGCAACGTCAGCAAAAGAATTTGCGCAATAAGTTGAATAATCTCGAACCTACGGATAAAAAAGCTGGTCAGGAGTTGAATGGTCAAATCGAAAAAGCGATCACTCTACTAGCCAAACAAATACCAGCTAACTCTACTAAGTTAGGCTTCCTCATCACCCAACCTGAATTATTGCAGAAAGCACCAGGGATCGATACACCACGGATAGTTATCCAAGAGCCAAGACTAGCAGAGTTTCGCCTCTGGATTTTCTCTGCGATCAGTTATGCGATCGCAATTGTCCTGCTTGCTGGTAGTGGCTTCATTGAGCTATACACCTATAAATCCACCTTTGGCGCTAACCTCTGGGGTGACTATGGCGTCCTCCTGGCTTGGGGGTTTGGTGCCGAAGCCAGTCGGGATGCCATTACAAAAGTCGTGGCAAATTTGGACTTACCAGGATTGAACTAATCACTCGATCAGGTTGAAGGTTAGCAGGTTGAAGGTTAGCTGGTTGCAGGTTGAAGGTTAGCTGGTTAGCTGGTTGCAGGTTACAGGTTGAAGGTTGAAGGTTGAAGGTTATTTGGTTGAAGGTTAGCTGGTTATTTGGTTGAAGGTTAGCTGGTTATTTGGTTGAAGGTTAGCTGGTTAGCTGGTTAGCTGGTTAAAAATTATCTTCTGAACCTTCAACCTTGGCCAATAGGCACGCGCGTCGCGTTCAACCTTCAAGCTAACAACCTTCAACCTGCTAACCTTGGCCAATAGGCACGCGCGTCGCGTTCAACCTTCAACCTGCTAACCTTGGCCAATAGGCACGCGCGTCGCGTTCAACCTTCAACCTGCTAACCTTGGCCAATAGGCACGCGCGTCGCGTTCAACCTTCAACCTGCTAACCTTGGCCAATAGGCACGCGCGTCGCGTTCAACCTTCAACCTGCTAACTTGCTAACCTTCAGCCGAATAACCTACAACCCCCAAAGGCGAACAACCGAACATAAGGAATTAAATTAATAGGTACCAATATAGCAATCCTTTATGATTCGTGAAATATATTCGGCGAAGCTATCGCTATAACCCTTGCCCAGTAAGGATTTACGATTTTGCATATTTTACAAATGATTTAGGATTGCTATAGGTTTTTAAATTAGTGTTACTTGGGCAGATTGACTGGGAACTATATAACTGTAACCACATTGGATTTGTCAGTCAATCGGGATTAACGTGTCAAACACAGAATCTTTAAGTGTTGAGCTAAAACAAGCTTTTCTTCGATTAATTGCCCAGCAGACAGGATTAGTTATTAAAGAAGCAGACCAAGACAATTTAATTGAAACCATCCTTGTGAGAATGAAATTTCTCAAATTTGGTTCACCATAAAGTTACTATAAACTCTTAGATAAGACTATATAAAGTAATATATAATGGCAAAAATTAGTTGCCATGATGACTAATAATTAAAGTTACTTTTGGCGAGATATAGCAGAAGTCAGAAGTCAGAAGTTAAACTCTTGCCATACTGTAGTTTGAGACTTTTGTCATGTCATAATTACCCTAGCGACTGCTATAAATGTCATTTTAAAACCTGACAAAATCACATTATTCCAGATATAATTAAACGACAAAATAACCACAAAATAATTAAGATTTGTATTGCAGGATGTTCAACTGGATAATAACCCTATTCTATTGCTATTTTATTCCATAAAATCCTTCCTGAATTATAAAAATGGAAGGTTAAAATTTTGGGGATAGACATTAATAACTATGCCTTATAAACCGCAAGAAAAGGAATTTACAGTTCTTGGTCATTTAGAAGTATTAATCCAGACATAAAGCGTGACTATTTTGGGCTCATTAACAATTCCTATCACATCGATAATCGTATCCAAAAAATGGTCACGTTTAAAACGGTTAATTTAGTCAAAGATTCCTGGGGGGGCGACAAGCGGCCTGTAACCCTTGATAGATATTAAATTGAGCGAATTATGGTAAAAAAAGATAGGTCAGAAATTGTCAAGACGACCAATAAGATTGAAAATGCTACCATAATTATATCAAAAACATCTAAAAAATCTCCTTTCCGAATCTCAATTATTATTCCTTAACCTTGTAGTAATTATTAGACAAGACACCAAAAATGTTAAACTTGAAAAAATCGCAGAGTCATGTCTTGGTGCAGTCGCAAACAAACCATGAGCGACTGGATCAAGACAACGTTTTAATATTGAACAAATGTTCCGAGATTATAAGAGCGGTGGATATAATAGGTCAGGCAGCAATGTGGTTGGAAAACGCTTTATTTCTTTAGTTGTTATAATATCTTTCGCTTATCTGATTTCCACAATACAAGGATAAATAATTAATAAAAGCGATGCAGCGCGGTCTTGGGGGTTCCCCCCGGAGACGAAACCTTAGACAGGCTCGCCTTTATGGTTGTTAGGCTATGCAGAAAAGGGTTAAAACTTGAGGCGCGACCCCGTAATTTAATTCGCCATAGGAAAGCGCGCCTCCATTGATTAAGGCGAGCCTGTCTTACGGTAACTTCAAACCATGAGCGACTGCATCAAGACAAGGAGTTCATAAATATGTGGCTAGAGTCAAACAATATGGGCGTTCAACTAAAAGACATAGCGGTGCGACCCAAGGCCGGGGAACCCGGCCTAGGAGGCGCGCACCGTCCAGTTTTTATATTGGACTATATGCTCAAAATTGGATTAATTTTATGGATAAATGTTGGTAATTAGTTGATGATTTGATGCGCTTAAGTCGTCATAAGCTCAATAATTATTTACGAGGTATGAGAGCTAGGTCGCTTATACAGTCTACTTTTTAGCTCTCATGTCGCCCCCCCAGGATCAAACCTCAAAGTAAGTTATTAAAGCGGGTGCGTAATGTCAGTGGAGCAACTATTATCGGTACAGGGGAAGTTTGTATGATTCTTAACCCTCCAGATTTGCTCACATCATTACAATCCTATCAGTCAAACACATCCACAGTCTCAACCAAACTAAGGCAAATCGTTAAAAGGACGCCAGTAATTCTCCTAGTAGATGACTCGATTACCGTTCGCACCCAAGAAAAACGGATACTAGAAAGGGCTGGGTATGAAGTAGTGACAGCTGTAGATGGATTAGATGGCTATAACAAACTAAACAGCCGTTACTTTGATGCCGTAATATCTGATGTGGAAATGCCAAATCTAGACTGATTTTCCCTAACTGCCATAATTCGTCAGCATCAATAGTATAACGAATTACCAATAATTTTGGTAACATCTTTGGCTTCCGATGAACATAATAAAAAAGGGATGGAAGCGGGGGCTAATGCCTATATAACAAAAGGAAAATTTAATCAAGATTTTCTCATCGAAACGTTGCAAATACTTGTGTGATAGTTAATATACAAGGTTAATATTTAAGTTTAAATTGTGAAGCTTTAAGGTTAAATTGGTAATTAAAAATGAAAAATTTAAAATTATTAAATAATCAATGACTATTCGAGTTTTATTAGTTGAAGATTCACCGATTGCTCTAGTAGTACTGAAAAGGATTCTGAATTCATCAGAGCAAATTGAAGTGGTGGGAGAAGCTGGAACTGGTTTAGAAGCTTTGAACTTAATTCCCAAAGTTCAACCAGATGTCATTTGTACAGACCTCCATATGCCCCAGATGAATGGTCTGGAGTTGACATCTGAAGTTATGGCGCTCTATCCTAGACCGATTCTGGTGATTAGTGTTTCGGTGCAGCAAGAGGATACTGATCAGATTTTTCAGCTTTTAGATGCAGGAGCAGTGGATATTTTTCCTAAGCCGTCGGCAGGAATGACAACGGATAATCAGTTGCTCCAGCAGGAGTTGATCAATAAGATTAAAATTCTGTCTGGGGTCAAGGTCAAACAGGTTTTACCAATTGGTGCGATCGCACCAAGGCTGCGGGAGTTGTGCTTATTGAAACTTGAAAATTGAAAATAACACTTCTCTCACCCCTTGCCGATTCAATATAGTTGACTTTAAATAATTTCAATCTCATCCAGGCTCGCGATCGCTAGATCAGCTCCCTCTAAATGGGAAGCTTCTGGCTTGCCCCAGCAAATACCAATGCAACCCGCTGCACCAGCACGCTTTGCCATCTCAATATCACCGGCTGAATCTCCTACCATTAGGGCGGAAGCAGGTTTTACCTCTAAAGATTGGCACCCTTGTAGGAACAACCTGGGATCAGGCTTACTGATTTCAGAATCCACACCCTGCTGTAATTGGATATAGGGGTCTAGCTGGTGTCGATGGACAAAGGCTTGTACGCCAGCCGTAGAGTCTGCCGATAGAATACCCAGCTTTAAACCAGCTTCCGAGAGGAATTTAAGGACTTCGAGGCTACCGGCAAACATTGGGGAAGTTCCAGCCGCATTTTGCAAGTACTTCTCGGCTTCAACAAAGGCACTCCCAGCGATTTCCAATGACTCTAGCCAACCCCGACCAGTCTCAGCAATATAAGCCGCAGCAGCAATTTCATTTTCCCGACGACTACCCACTGCCATTAACCCGGTAGGGTCAAGGGTGTCATCTTGGACACCAAAGGCCATCAGGAGGGGTTCTCCAATACCAGGAATTTGGGCATCGATTAAACGCGATCGCTTATAGGCTAGTTCTCTTAAATAAACTTGTGAATCCTCTAAGGTACCGTCTTTATCAAATATGACTGCTTCAATATTGGGGAAAGTCACCTTCCCACAACGAATGGTTACCAAGGGTTTATGCCGCTGTTTATTGTAATCAACTTCATTCTACTAGCTAGTTGATCAAGATTCGCACCTGCCAAGTTCTTTGCTCTTGTTCCGGAACACAGCCATAAACACAAATTAGCCATTAGCCTCAGCTAACGGCTAATTCTTGTTACCGCACCTGGTTGTTACTCGTCGATGGCAGCTGCTACAAACTCTCCCTCTGGCACTGGGTCTTCTTGAGGCTCTTGGGACTCTTGGGGCTCTTGGATCTGTTGAGGCTCTTGAGGCTCTTGAGGCTCTTGAACCTGTTGAGGCTCTTGAGGCTCTTGGGGCTCTTGAACCTGTTGAGGCTCTTGAGGCTCTTGGGGCTCTTGGACTTGTTGAGGCTCTTGGGGCTCTTGGGACTCTTGGGGCTCTTGGGTTTCAACCGCTTCTGGAGTCATACTTTCTGGAGTTATACCTTGCTTTTGTGCTAGCATCTTCTCCCGGTACTTCTGAGCCATTTCTTCTGCCTTCTCGAATACCACTTCCCGGTTGTTAATCATATCTCCCGGTTCTGGCTCTAACTGCTTTGTTGACAGAGAAATCCGACCTCGGTCAGCATCCAAGTCAATGATCATCACTTTCAGTTCATCATTGACATTAAACACACTATGAGGCGTATCGATATGATCATGGGAAATTTCGGAAATGTGCAGCAATCCGCTGACCCCGCCAATATCAATGAATGCACCGTAAGGTTTGATTCCTCGTACTGAGCCAATCACCACCTCTCCGACTTCTAGGCGGTTCATCTTGCGCTCAACTAGCGCACGACGGTGGGATAGTACCAGACGATTACGGTCTTCATCTACCTCCAGAAATTTTAGGGGCAGTTCTTGGGCCACCAAATCTTCCTTGGCTGCCCGAGTGCTAATATGAGAACCAGGAATAAAACCGCGCAACCCTTCAATACGTACCAACGCTCCACCACGGTTAGTGGCGAATACCAGAGAACGCACCGTAGCATCCTCTGCTTGTAGTTGGCGCACTCGCTCCCAGGCTCGCATATACTCAATGCGACGGATAGAGAGAGTCAACTGTCCATCTTCATTTTCATCGGTCAGGATGAAAAATTCCCGTGTTTCGTTGGATTGTAAAACCTCATCAGGATTATCAACTCGATTTATTGACATTTCCTGAATCGGAATATAGGCGGCGGTTTTCGCACCAATGTCAATCAGAGCGCCCCTCGGCTCTAGACTGAATACCGTACCCGGAACTATATCCCCTGGGCTAAAATGATAATCATACTTATCCAGAAGGGCAGCAAAATCTTCGTGAGTGAATCCTATATCTGTAGTTTTTGTTTTCTGACTGAGCATGTGCGTTGTTTGTCCTAGTTTGATTTGGTTTTAATGACTATGCCTCCTGTTGATGTACAAGCACGTCAGCATTGTGCTGCTTACACCGACATTGCGTTGTCCTACTTGTGACATCTCCCACACCTGTTGGGGATCGGGGGTAGGTGTGGGCTTCTCGCCAACCCCAGCTATCGCCATTTCCTTACGAAAACCGATCCGCATTCGGGTACTCGACAAGCTTTACTATTGACGGGATGCCCCACCGCCAAGTTTCTGATTTTATCTGATTTTAATTGCTCTATTCCAATCAGGCTTTTGGTCCACTGTCAATAACCAAGGGCATTTTCGGCTTTGGTTATCAAATAGACATAAATTCACCCCAATTTATGTCCATTATAATTTATTAGACAAAACCTGAACTGAGCTTTCCGTCGAAAAATACCCCACTCCCTTCGCCCAAAGGACGACGCTTGCGCGTTTGGTAGAGGCTAGTGGGCTAATCTCGAACTGATCAGCTCATTTAATAAGATTTAATTAAGACCAGACATCCTATTATAACCTAATCGAGATTTTGTTATTAGTATCTTTACCGAACTTTCCAGGCTATTGTGGTATGTCCTATATCCCCCCATGGGGGATGTTAGCCTAATAAATGCCAGGGGTACATTCTGCACCCAAGACAAAGCAGGGATACCCCAGGAATAGACGTTTAGCCAGTAGGAATACCAAGTGGTTGCCACTCCAGAAAAATCTCAATCAGTAAAACCTTCCCCAACCCATGGTCACGAACGAGTTGCGGTTTTACTCATGGGTTATGGAGAAGTCGAAAGCTACGAAGACTTCGCCAACTACAACGAACAAGCCTTAAACTTGCTTACCGCCAAATTTGCCCCAGTCCCCAACTGGATCTATCCACCCTTAGCCAAAATTTTGGCAATGTTTGACTTCCACGAGTGGGGGCACCAGCATGACAACTTTATTTCACCCCACAACAATATTTTTGAACAGCAACGGGCAGGTATTGAAAAACACCTGCAAGCTAAATGGGGCGATCAGGTCAAGGTATTCAAAGCCTTTAACTTCTGCGCTCCCTTTCTGCCAGAACAAGTCCTCTGTGAAATTAAGGAGCAAGGGTTCCAAAAACTGCTGATCTATCCCCTGCTAGTGGTGGATTCCATCTTTACTAGCGGCATTGCGGTGGAACAGGTCAATAAAGCCCTAGGGAAATTAGAGGATGGAGATCAACACTGGGTTCAGGGATTGCGTTACATCCCGTCTTTCTATAACGAACCAGAGTACATTAATCTAACTGCTCGATTGGTGGAAGAGAAAATTACTACCGATTTAGCTCAAGCCTATCTCCCCTCCCAAATTGGCATTGTCCTGATGAACCATGGCTGTCCCCACGAAGCTAAAGGATTTGTGTCTGGGATTGACGAAAGTCAGGCATTGTATGAGGCAGTAAGGGAAAAGTTGATGTATAAGTATCCCCTAATCTCTGTGGGCTGGCTTAACCACCAAACTCCCTTAATTAAGTGGACTCAGCCTCACGCGGAGTTAGCAGCCCAGAACCTGATTAACTTAGGGGCTAAGGCGATTGTGTTTATGCCTATTGGCTTTGCCACAGAGAATCACGAAACCCTCTTAGATGTGCATCACATTGTCCACGGTCTAAAACGTCGTAACTCAGAGGTTACCTACCTAGAGATGCCCTGTGTTAATGATCATCCAGAATTCTTAGAGATGGCAGCGGAGTGGGCTAATCCTCAAATTGAGGTACTTGTATCAGAAAATGCTCTATCTATCAATCCCCAGTTGGCAGCTGTGCAGGCATCACAGCACCATCATCACCATCACCACTGATTCACCAGAGCATTTTATTAGGTTGCTTGATACATAGCACCTTCTTGCACCTCCTCCGTTCTCCTCCCGCTGTTCTCCCTCTTCTCCTGTTCTAGGAAAGATGTCACAGAATAGAACTGTAGGCTGGGAATCAATGAAACTTCTCCAATCATAGGAAAGCCTAGTTGATCCCAGCCCCATCAAGTGCCGAGTGACAGGATAACAGGATAACAGGATAACAGGATAACAATTATGGATAATAACGACTGGCTCAAGCAGTTATTGTTGGTTGGGGTTGGCACAACCTCAATGGTTGCCGAAAAACTGCGAGAGGTAAGTGATGAATGGGTCAAAGATGGTAAAATAAACTCCGACCAAGCCACCGCTTTTGTGGATGATCTGATGAATCAGATCAAGTCAGAGCAGGGTAACTTTGAGAGCAACATGGAACGGCAGTTGCGCAATATGTTGCAGGATTTAGGGGTTCCTCGCCAATCAGAAATGGATGAATTGCGAGGTCGTATTGACCGTCTGGAGCGTCAGGTGCGGGATTTAGAAAATAAGCTCTGGCGTTGATAATCAATTAGGAGGACAGACTTTGAAACAAATTCTGATCAGCATAGGCGTTATAGTAGCCTTTGGGTTGCTTTTGGTTGTGGCTCAAGTAGGTATGGGTAAAAAATCTACCACTGCTGGAGAAATTACCAACACTCAGCCGGAAGTAGTGACAACAGCTAACAGTGCTAACCCAGATGTTAATGATAAACGAGATATAGCTATGGATTCTAGTTCAGAAAGCGAAACCAATACTGAGGCTGAGACGGTTACAACACCGTCGGGCTTGAAGTACATCGACGTGGTTGAGGGTGAGGGAGCAATGCCTGAGAAGGGACAGACGGTAGTGGTTCACTACACTGGTACCCTGGAGGATGGTAGTAAGTTTGATAGTTCTCGCGATCGCAATCGTCCTTTTTCCTTCAAAATCGGTGTAGGACAGGTTATTAAAGGCTGGGATGAAGGGGTTGGTTCTATGAAGGTTGGTGGTCGTCGTGAGCTGATCATTCCCCCAGAATTAGGTTATGGTACCCGTGGTGCCGGTGGGGTGATTCCGCCTAATGCTACGCTGAATTTTGATGTGGAATTGTTGAAAATTAACTAGTAAATTAGCAATAAATTAGCTAATTCAGCGATGAACTGAATACTTGCTCCCAGTTGGTGAATTCTCGCTGATTGGGAGTTTTAGTAAACAGAATAACACTAGAAATAGCATCGCCTTTTTGTTACAAAATATTAATAAAACCTGGGTACAAAACTAAAGTTCAGAACTCAATCATTCGATTAAATAGTATTTGATTAAATCTATGTCCTGTAAATAACGTTAGATAAAATAAAGTTAATTTTTGACCTATAATAATTCCAAAATAACCCTCAGTGTAAGCATTCAGCCGTGAGCTTTGGCTCACGCTACGCGAACAGCGGTCAGCAGTCAGCTTTTCATAACTCAGATTAAACTTTTGCTTACTTGTTTGATTCAAAAGTTCCGTAGCTTCCTAATCGCCCATAAGCACATCAAGTAGCACCTCAATTAGCGCATTAGCTGATGGCTGATGGCTGATAGCTGAATGCTTACGCCTCAGTTGTGGTAGGTTACACTCTTTGATTTGCCATATTCAGGAACTTGGTTAACCCAGGTTTAAAGATAAGTTTCACCGTTCCTGTCGGACCATTACGATTTTTAACAATGATGACTTCTGCCGTATCTCCATCGGGTGAATCTGGATTATAATAGGAATCTCTATAAAGCATCATGATTAAATCCGAGTCCTGCTCAATGGAACCCGATTCTCTCAAATCCGACATCATTGGTCGTTTGTTGGTGCGAGACTCCACAGCTCGACTTAACTGAGACAGAGCAACCACTGGGACTTTCAGTTCCCGAGCTAATCCTTTGAGAGAGCGAGTAATCCGAGACAACTCCTGAACTCGATTTTCACTACCACTGCCTTCCATTAACTGTAAGTAATCGATTAAAATTAATCCCAACTGGCTCCCTTGGGCTGCTTGAAGACGACGAGCATGCGATCGCATTTGCATCACAGTCTGGTTAGCGGTATCATCAATATAAATAGGCAACTCTGATAACACACCGATTGCTTCGCTCAAGGGTGCCCACTGATTTTGAGCAATGCGCCCAGCTCTCAAAAAGTTACTGTCAATTTTCGCTTCACTAGCTAACAACCGCTGCACTAGTTGTTCTCTTGACATTTCCAAGCTAAAAATCGCCACTGGCATTTTTTCAGCTACGTTACGAGCAATTCCTAACGCTAAGCTAGTTTTTCCCATGGATGGTCTACCAGCAATGATAATTAAGTCAGACGGACTTAACCCCCCAATTTGGGCATCCAAATCATAGAAGTCTGATGGAATACCAGGCAAATCAATACCCTGATTCCGATTTTCTATATCTTGGAAGGTCTGGACTAGGGTTTCAGAAATCGCGATTAGACCTTGCTGAGGACGCAATTGGGTGAGGCTGAAAATTTTCTGTTCCGCTTGGTCAAGGACTGTTTCCAATTCCAAGGATGTCTCATAACCCAACTTAAAAATCTCGTTACCGGCTTCGATTAGCTGACGGCGCAGATACTTGTCCATCACTAACTTAGCGAACCTGTCAATATTGACCGCTGAAACCGTTTGTTCAACTAGCTGAGCTAACTTAGCTTGACCCCCAACTTTCTCTAATAAGTCATTGTCATAAAGCCAGGTAGTAACACTCATCAAATCCGTCGGTTTACCCTGGCTATAAAGTAATAAAGCAGCTTCGTAAATGGTTTGGTGAATCCGGACGTAGAAAGCTTTTGAATTCAGGAAATCAGCAATTCGACCCATGGCTTCCGGGTCTAATAAAATGCCTCCGATAATAGACTCTTCGGCATCAATATTTTGGGGTGGTATAGAGTTCCCAAACGCTGAAAAATCTTGTTTTTGAGTCATAGCAAACTAGTCTATTAAAGTTCAGGGTAAAGGTCAGCTATTAGCTATCAGCTATTAGCATTAAGCTATCAGCTATCAGCTATCAGCTTAATGCTAATGCGCTATGTCACAGGCTAGAAGCCTGTGCCACGCTATTTGAGGTGCTATTAGCTTATGCCCTACGCGCAACTAATACAACCTGAACAAATTAAGCACCTGTTGTTTAATTTACAGTTGACAGGATGATACAATCAACAGTCAAGTGTCAACAAACTAAACAAACTATTAATTAACTTATTTGGGAACAACATGAATTTCTACAGTAGCTGTAACTTCTGGATGAAGCTTAATTTCTGCATTATAGAAACCAAGTTGACTAATCTCAGGTAGGGTAATACCTCGGCGGTCTATTTCTTTGCCCGTAGACTCTTGGATTGCATCTGCCAAGTCTTGGCTAGTAACAGTACCGAAGATAGCATTATCTTCACCCAACTGCTTCGAGATAGTAAAGCGGTTAATAGTTTGTAGAGCAGTCTTCATCGACTCAGCTTGTTGCTTGATTTCGAGGATACGCTGCCGTTCTTGCTCTCTGCGCCGCTCAACTTGCTTGAGAACACCAGAGGTGGCCCTAACTGCAATTCCTTGGGGAATGAGATAATTGCGAGCATAGCCCGGAGCTACCTCTACCAGATCACCGTCTTTTCCAAGTTTGTGAACGTCTTTGCTTAAAACGACTTGTACACGTTGTGCCATAGTGTTTAGTTTCGGTTATAGTTTAGCGTGAATGATAATGCTTCGACAAACATTCCATATTACGACAATTTGTAAGCGATCGCAACTTAGTGCTGATTGCGGATTGCTGATTGCTGAGGGCTGAGGGCTGAATACTGAGGGCTCCGTGTCAATTAAAACACTTATTAAACCATTTCGGGGATGACATATCCGCCAATAGGCAAACCTAAATCATCAGTAGGAACCGAAAATCCAGTTTCCCGGAGCCTCTGGATCCTGACTGTAATAGAATTCGGTAACTAGATCTAATATCTCTTGTTTGTCAATGTAACCATCATTGTTCTGATCGAAGCGTCCAAAAATTTCTTCAATTTGACTGTCGTCAATACCGTAAGCCTTAAAAAACTGTCGGTATTCTTCCAGAGTAACTTTATCGTCTTTATCAGAATCCAATAGGTAAATAATCCCTGCCGCTTTAGCATTGACTACTGCTTCGTTACCGTCGGTGTCACTCAGTACATTTTCATGATAAGTCAACCACTCATCCAAGGTCACTTGCTGGTCTTGATTTTCGTCGGTAAATTTTTGCACGCCATTCCAAATCCTCATGTAAATAGCAAGAAGATTGTCATAGTCTGGCGAGCCCGGTGTCCAACCCCTGATGGCAGCAAGGTTATCAGTAATCCGTTCAAAATCGGCTTGGGTTAAAAAACCGTTTGTTTGCTGATCGTACACGTTAAACAACTGGGTCAATTTTCTTTGCTGCAATTCGCTAAGCATGGTTTTTTTCTATTGCTCAATTGGATTAACTAAATTTATTAACTCAACCTTGATTATAGTCCAACTAATAAAGGAGCATATCCTCAAGGAAATATGTCCCTTGATCAAGGCTTTATCAATAATCTTAGAATCGGTCTTTCATCTCCCGTAACCGTGCAAATGTCTTAACGGGTTCTTTTGCTTGAACAGCCGACTGTAGGGCAGGCTCTTCCCAACGTAAAAATGGATTGGTGTGCTTTTCAACCCCTAACTGGGAGGGTACCGTTGCCTCTTTACGATGACGCGCCTCTTGGACTTGGGCAAATCTCCCTTGTAAGTCCGGGTTTTCACCATCGACACTCAGGGCAAATTGGAGATTTTTTAAGGTGTACTCATGAGCACACCATACTCGTGTATTATCTGGTAAATCCCTTAGCTTGCCTAGGGATTCTACCATTTGGCTTGCTGTTCCTTCAAATAGTCTGCCACAACCCCCCGCAAATAGGGTGTCGCCACAGAAGAGTTCACCGGTTTCACCAGAGACTACTGGGGGAAAGTAGTAGGCAATATGTCCTCTGGTGTGTCCAGGAACGAACAAGACTTCACCAAGGCGATCACCAAACTCGACGCGATCGCATTCTTCTAAAAACACCTGTTGACCAGGAATCCGACCCCGGTCTTCAGCTCCCCCATATACACAGACATCGGGAAACTGCTGGATCAACTGTCGATTTCCCCCCACATGATCCATGTGATGGTGAGTGTTGAAAATAGCCACTAAGTCCGCATCCATTTCTTTCAGACACTGTATCACCGGTTTAGCCTCGGCTGGATCAACAACAGCAGCAATATTCTGCTTGGGGTCGTGTAATAAGAAGATATAGTTGTCAGAAAGGGCTGGAAGTCGATGAATCTGCATAATAATAGTTTAACACCATCTGTTTAATTTACATGTGTTTAATTTACATGTCTTTAATTTACATGTGTTTAACTTACACTTTATAGTTTTTATTTTTTGAGCAACAACAGATGCTAGGTATATTATACCTTACCTACTAAATTTTTAGTATTATGGATTGCTTGAGCAATTTACAAACTATTTTTAACCCTTATTCAACCTACTATTCAATAGTGAAATGTTGGTAAAAATCCAACAACTTTCGTTTACATGCTCCGAATTTTAATGCTCCGAAGTTACCCTTGACCACAATTCCTAGGTAATCAGTAATCGGTAATCAGTAATAGTTTCAGTAATAGTTAGCGAATCACCAATCACCCATTATCCATTACCAAATCACGCTAAGGTAGCATTTCTGACACTATTTCATCTTAGAAGTGTATAGATGTTCGGTTAACCCATCACAGATTGGTAGTATTGTCAACCTCCATGACTAGGGGAATGCGCTAGACTAATAATCATATTGGATAGGGACTATTTCTGCCTCGTTGCCCCTATGGTATAGCCCCCGAAGCGAAGGGTGGCTTCCCTTGCTAATTGTATTGCCAATTGTATTCAGGTCCCGACCCTCAATAATTTTAATCTAAGTTAAACACTGCTCTCACAGAAAATTAACAGAACATGTCTAGATTAAATTATAGGACTTACACCGCTAACCCACTTTATTAACCTAATTACAACGATTTCAGCCTTTGATTAATAATAATCTTGGTGCGTAAATCATCAATTAATCAAAGCCCAGTTATTGCTGACACTGATTCAAAACCAATATCAAGCCCACTGCCTCCCAGTCGAAATACCAGTCGATCTACCCTTTTGTCAACAGAATCTTATGCTATTAGACCATCAAACCCCCAAATCTAATCACACCACCCGTAATCCGTTAAAAAAAGCAGGAACTTATGTGTCACTGTTGTTACTGGGAGCAGGGTTAGGCTTTTCCGGCGGTTATGTAGCATTACGTAACTCTGTTCCAGAATCCACATCCCCTCAAGCAATTGTCCCTCAGAACAAAACAGCTAGGCTTCCAGGCACTAAACCTGTAGTTACTCAAAATCCCAACTTTATCACCAATGTGGTAGAACAAGTTGGACCAGCAGTGGTGCGGATTAACGCTTCTAGAACCGTCACCAGTAGAGTCCCAGATACTTTTAGAAACCCGATGTTCCGGGAATTTTTTAGGTTACCATTTCCCGATGTACCCCAAGAGCGAGTTGAACAGGGTACCGGTTCAGGTTTCATTATCGATACCGATGGTTATATTCTCACCAATGCCCATGTAGTCGATAGTGCGGATACTGTTAATGTAATCCTCAAAGATGGTCGCCAATTTAAAGGGACGGTAGTGGGAAGCGATCCCTTGACAGATGTAGCCGTGATCCAGATTGAGGCAGAAAACTTACCTACCGTTGCTCTCGGTGATTCTGATCAACTCACCCCAGGAGAATGGGCGATCGCAATTGGTAATCCCCTTGGTTTAGATAGTACTGTAACCACTGGCATCATTAGTGCTACCGGTCGTTCTAGCTCTCAAGTCGGTGTTCCCGATAAGCGAGTGGAATTTATCCAAACCGATGCTGCCATTAACCCCGGTAATTCTGGCGGACCCCTGCTCAATGCCTCCGGTGAAGTGATTGGCATGAACACAGCCATTATTCGGGGTGCTCAAGGATTAGGATTTGCCGTTCCCATTAATACGGTGGAAGGAATTGCTGAGCAACTGATTGTTGAGGGTAAAGTAGAACATCCTTACTTGGGCATCCAGATGGTAACCTTAACCCCAGAAGTTAAACAACAGATCAACAGTAATCCCAATGCTGGATTGATGGTTGATGAAGAAAAAGGGGTATTGATTGCCAAAGTAATAGCTAATTCCCCAGCTGCCAAAGCAGGATTGCGTGCGGGTGATGTGATCCGCAAAATCAATGATCAGCCGGTCAAAGATGCAACAGAAGTTCAGAAGTCTGTGGCTAAAACGAAAGTAGGCAGTGATTTAATCCTAGAGTTGCGCCGCAATCAACGAGATACTAAATTGACCGTGCGACCTGGTGCTTTTCCCACTGGTAAGTAGTAGTTAAGTAGTAGTTGAAACGATTAATATCAAGTTCAGTTAATCCCTTTAATTATCGGGCTTTGAATCACATTAGCATTCAGCTGTCTGCTGAATGCTAATTGCTTATTGAATCACTAATGAATAATTAACCAGACTGGCATATTAAACATAGCTTTGCCACTCGTCCCCTGTTAAGGACTCGGTGGCAACTGCCTGCTGTAGCCCCGTTTCATTCATTAGCCAGATCCCATTTTGTCCGTCAGAGCCATTACGCAACAGGATATCGTCAAAACCATTATCGTCAAAGTCCATAGTACCACGAATTTCCCAATCACCGCTGATTGGTGCTGAGTCAATGAACACTGACTCTACATACTCAGTACCATCCATCCGCCAGTAGTAGATCTCTTGGTTTTGAGTATTGCGCCACAGAATATCCGCGTCACCATCATTATCTAAATCTCCAGCACCTTGCATCTCCCATAGACCGTCTTCTGGTAGCAGCAAATTCTCACCATTACTCTGCCTGGTAATCAACACTCCCTGATCCAGCTCCGTGCCATTCATCAACCAAACCGCATTTTCTCCGGTATTGGTATTACGCCAGAGAATATCTTCTTCTCCATCACTGTCGAAATCTCCCGTGCCACGGATTTCCCAGTTGAGGTCTGATACCTGGGTGCTAGATGCTCCGCTTTTGAACTCAAAGCCTTCCATTAACCAGAAGCCAACATCTCCGGTATCGGTATTACGCCAGATAATATCCTTTTGCTCATCGCCGTCAAAGTCTCCAGCACCACGCATCTCCCAGGGACTGTCAGCTGGTTCCGATTGAATCGGATTTGACTGATCCAAGTTGGTGCCATCCATGATCCAGGCACGATTGTCTCCAGTCTCGGAATTACGCCAAAAAATATCCGCAGAAGGGACATTGAGTGCATTGAATTCAATGAAGTCAATTCGGGTAAATTCGTCGCCATCAGAAGTACCGTTAATTGTGATCAGGTCTCCATTTTCGATGAATATGCTATTGCTAATCTGTTGATTGACGAAAGCAGCAGCATTAGCGGCAATACCAGCACCATCAGGGGGGTCATTGAGAGTTAAGGTTGGCAATTCGGTATCGCCAATAGTGATATCTATGGTGCTATCCCCATCAGTCTCATCAAAGTAGCCCAGCCTTACTTCGTAGTTACCAGTAGCTAGGTCAAAGGTTCTGGTAGCAGTACCAGAGGGGAAACTAGTATCACTTCCAGCGTCAAATAGGCTGATGACTGAATTACCCTCAGCATCGCTATTATTAGCAATTACAAAATTCGTTAGATTGGGAAAGCTTTCAGCTTGAATTTTTACCATAATTTTTCTTTACTTAAAAATAATACTCTGTCGCTTTTGACTAGTTATACTGGTTGACTGACAAAAGTCAGGATAATCTTACCTAGTCTGCTTTTCAGTCTTTACTAGGGATTCACCATCATAAGGTTACCCATTCAATCTTTCATGACTTTATCCTTTGCTCAGGATAATTTTGTCAGTCAATCAGCTTGTTTCTATGATGGGAGGCTTAGTTATGGTTCAACAGTACCCTTAAGGGTACTTTTTGATAATTTATTACGTCAAAAAATATTCTATATAGCAATTATCATAGCTATGAGGTACACAATTTCGGGATTTTAGGGAATAGGGAATAGGGAATAGGGAATAGGGAATAGGGAACAGCGGATCTGGGAATAGGGAATAGGGAATAGGGAATAGGGAATAGGGAATAGGGAATAGGGAATAGGGAATAGCGATGCGCTGCATCAAGAGGTGCGACCCGTGGCGAATTTAATAATTAGATGCGGAAAGCGCACCTAACAGGGAATCAACGTCAAAGAAGACTGTACATCATAATTGCGAGGAACGCTATAAATAGGAATGTAAATAATTTAAATTCAATAATTTAGCTATGTATAAATAATCGAGATATAGCGGTTTTAAATGGGGTGAAGTACATAATTTTTGGAAACAGGCAACAGGCAACAGGCAACAGGCAACAGAGAATAGGGGTAAGCATTCAGCCGTCAGCTATCAGCTATCAGCGTGTCGCGTATCAGCTTATGGGCTACAGATGGTGCTATAGCAGAAGTCAGAAGTCCTTTGTCAGAAGTCCTTTGTCAGAAGTCAAACTCTTGCGCTTCTTGATGCAGTCGCTCATGGGGGAAACCCCCAAGACCGTAATGGTGCGCTTGACCTTGGCGAATTAAATTCGCCACGGGTCGCACCTCTGCATCGCTTACAAAGGGTGTGAGACTTTTGTCATGTCCTAACTGCCCTGGCGACTGCTATACTTGAGGTGATGCGCGAATAAGCGATGCAGCAAGGGAACAGGGGATTTCCCCCACTCGCGCTTGGGATCTTGACAACAGGTAACCATTTGTTTAATCTGAGTTACGGAAAGCACCTCAAGCAGCTTGAGCCTTGGCCGTTGGCCACGCTACTTGAGGTGCTCACGGCTGACGGCTGATAGCTGAATGCTTACGAATAGGGAATAGCGATGCATCGCTACCTCCTACTCCCTAAAATCCAGGACGAAAGTACCTCACCAAATTAATAAATGCTATAAAATGCTATAAAATTGCTAATTGCCTGCAAGCCTGCAAGTATGCATCAATGATTAGCGGTTTAGTTCTTCCTCAATCATCCGTTCATAAACCTTTGGCAAGTGCTTACTCATGCTATTCGTTTCTATGCCATAACCTAGACTAGTCCAAGTACCAGACAGCCGCCGCAAAACTTTATCTAAATTTCCTTGCCGCAATTCTTTGGGAATATCCATCCCCCAGGCTCTACTATCCTTGAGCCAATCGTGAACCACAGCATCCTGGAAGTGTGCCTCAAAGCTATACTGCTTCCAAAACAAAAAGCCTGAGGGTCTGGGGTGATAGCTTTGTGCCTTTGCTTTCCAGGTGATATCAAGGAACTGATACCGTCCCGCCGCTGTGCTACATTTTCCAACATTAGGACCAGCGACTATGGGAACACATATTTCAGGATGACGCCTTAAATCAGAAACGTGTTGACCCCCATAGATAATCGTGTAGGGTTGGGGGTCATTAGCTTCACTAGCGGTGATAGTACGCATTAGGGCGCGAATGTAAGGATCTCCCCCCCTCATCACTAAGGGAGGGGTGCCGTGAATACTGGTAGGATAATCAGATAGCGTACGCTCAACCGGGTAGTAAGCCCATCTATTAAAAACATGTCTGAGATAAATCCCCAATAATAAGCTCACTATCGCTAAGGCTGAAATATTGTAAAATAAGCCTTTGAGTGTAAATTTATAGGAAGTATTTGGAAATCCTCTTAACTTTCCGTACTTCTGCCGGGGTGATGAAGACACTCAGTTGACTAATCCTTACTAGTGTTAATAGTGTGAACTTAATAGTGTTCACAAAATGCGATTGACCGAACGTCACGCTACGCGAACGCTCAACACTCCCTCAACCTACGTCAGCAAATAGCTGTTCCCAGCTGTGATCGGGAGCTTCTGCTGAGCTAACCACTTCTACTATTTTATTCCGAGCTTCCGGTTCCGACAGCGCCTCAACACAAACTTCTGCTACTTTGGTGCGAGGTATGCTACCTTCAAATAGAGTATCTGCGCCAGACATGACCATCGGCTCTGAGTTGTCTTCGTTTCTGAGACCACCTGGTCGCACAATAGTGTAAGTCAAGCCACTTTTTTGGATATATTCCTCTGCTTGCTTCTTCCAGACCAGAATCAGCCAGAATAGGTTGAGGGGATGAAAAAACTGGGACACACAGAGGGAAGAAACCAATACAAAGTGTTCTACCCCTTTTTCCTTAGCACCATCTACTAAATTTTTAGTCCCTTCGTAATCCACCTTGTAGGGTGCGGTTGGGTCAAAGCTAGGGCGAGCCTCACTGGCGCACAGCACTACAGTACTATCTGCGATCGCGGCACGGATACTCTCGGGTTTGAGCACATCCCCCACCACTAATTCTGCTGCTGGTGGTAATGTTTCTTGAGCGTACTCTAGATTTCGCACTAAAGCCCGTACAGGAATATCACGCAAAACGAGTTCCTGTACAATCCGCTTTCCTGTTTCTCCTGTTGCTCCAGCTACACATGCTTTCATAGCAATTTCCGTACAATTCACCTAGTAGCTTAGCTAGTTTACCAGTTATTCTGAGTGAAAATTAAACTAGGCCATTCAATCGAGAATTATTGGATTTTGTCTTGATGCAATAGCGAGTGGGGGAAACCACGGCAGTCGCTCATGGGGGAGACCCCCAAGACCGCGCTGCCTCCCCAAGACCGCGCTGCATCGCTTCCGTAAACCCCAACCTCTCGGTTGTATAAGTTTCATGATCATGTGTTCTTCGCTTTCTGGGTCGATCTAATTAAAACCTGCTATAGTCAGTGATCTAATAACTGATCTAATAACTGATCTCGCATCACCAGAAACCCAGCTAGATCAGTCCCCCAAACTTTACACTTGTTTACATAGCTCAACTTGTTTGTGTCCGACTCCTGATTAACTCAGCCAGAGGAGTAGGATAAGCAAGAGCGACCCATGGACATTTCTCAACTAGGCTCTCAACTAGTTTCTGAACTAGTCACAAGGCAATCAAATGAAGAGGATGATGTATGCGATCGCATTTTATTAACCATCAGTCAATTGAGGCAAAACAGGTGGATTTGAATACTCCTGCTATAAAGGCCGACACTGACCCTATTGTTCCATCAGCGTCTTACTCAGGTAGTGAGCCGACTCGGTTTCAGTGTCATTTTCAAGACTGTATGGAGATGTATGCTTCAGCTGAGCAAGTAAGTGCCTATCTAAATACTCACCAGGATTGGTTTTGTCGCTGCGCTCATCCGATGAAAGTAGAACTGCTCACAGACAATGGCTATATTTTGACCATTGGTAGCTTTGGCGCATTTGGCTATAAGGTTGAACCAAAAATCGGTTTGGAATTGCTACCTCAAGACGAAAATTCCTATCAGATTCGGACAATCCCCATCCCGAATCACGTCAGTCCAGGCTATGAGCTTGATTTCCAGGCATCTCAGAGCTTAGTAGAAGTACCAGCAAGGGAATATTTTCAAGAGCATCAGCTGGAATCGCAGTCCATACCATCAGCGATAACCCGCGTGGAGTGGCATCTTGACCTCAGTGTTGACATGTGGTTTCCCAAGGCAATTCGGAAACTACCTCAGTCCTTGATTCAACGCACAGGCAACGGAATTTTGCAGCAAGTTGTCCGTCAAGTTTCCCGGCGTTTAACCCACAAGGTGCAGGAAGACTTTCATAACAGTAATGGTCTACCTATACCGAAGCAATCACAGCAGCGGCAAAATCTACGGTAATATTTACTCTAAGGGTTGATAGATCAGCTATCAGCTATCAGCCCAATGCTTAGAGCTTAGCTTGGACACCTAAACTAAAAGCAACGAAAAGCTAAGTTTAAGTTTGCATATTTAAACTCTACAACCATCCTAGGGCGGGTACAATACCACGCCCCTAGGTAAATCAAATCATCTACGGATTGCTAAGAATCTTCTGAACAATTTGCATACCGGTGATGGCTTGCCAGCTGAATAGTCCCAAGAGTGCAACATTCAGGACGATGTGACTATAGCGAGCCCAAGCTTGACCTTTCTGCATTAATGGTGTTAGAGAGGCAGAGGTAGCAATAATTCCGGTCATGCCTAAACCAGCCAGCAAATGGGGTCCAAAAAACAACTTGCCATTGTTAATGTAGGTTACTGCCATACCTCCGATTGTACCCAGTACCATCATTGCTAGCAACGCTGAACCCACAAGATGGTGCTTAACATTATATTGACCCTTAACTAGCGCTTTCTTTTCGTCACCTTCCGCCGTTCTAGTCTTTTGGATTTTCAAACCCAGATAAAGAGCATAGAAGGCTGCCGCTAGCAGCACCCACATCAGTAAGGGGTGGAAGAATTGAGACCAAAATTTAACAGACTCTGGCAGGTTCATAATGTTATGTCAATTTTCAGGAGCTTCATGAAAATTAACATAACATAGTTGCCGTTATTAATTCTAATGTGCTATGTACTAAGTTGAACAAGATGGTAGTATAGCTGCTCACTCCCTCACCAGTTCAAAGGATAATATCTTTGATTGATTGCAACTTGGTATCAATCCTTGAGGACAGGACTAACGCACTAAGAGAAATCGCCTAATAGACATCGCCTAATAGACATAGCGAGGCATATCGCTCAAGGCGTTCCAGGTGTGTTCACTAACTACACCATTGCCTAGCAAACCCCTGTCGAGTTGGAAGCGTTGCACTGCTTCGAGTGTCAGGGAAGCGAAGATGCCATCAATCTTACCGGTATAGTAGTCACTAATCCAAAGTACTTCTTGGACTGTTTTGACAGCCTCACCAAAACTACCAGGACGTAGAATCGGCATATTGACCGGAGCACCACCCAGAAGAGCTTGCCAGGTCTTTTGGTCTACAATACCAGTTGCTCTGAGAAATACCTTTTGCTGGTAGCCTTGCACAGCATATTCAATCTCTGTGTCAAAGATACCATCTAATGGACCAAAGTAATATCCCCGGTGAGCCAAGATACTTTGTAATTCTACCACATAAAGACCAATGAACCCTAGATAAAGGGTGTGCTTTCTGAGCCAAGCAGTGACACAAGCACTGGTCTGGGAGGTTTCCAAATTAATCAAAGCTGTCATGCTAGATTTCCCTGATGAAATTTTTCCTGGCATTCTTCATAATCAAATATCTGAGGTTGATCTGGGGTGATTTAAGTTTTAATAAGTTGTTAACCTTCTGCCAGTAAAGCGTGATTTGAATCACGTTAACTATGTTGACTGTTGACTGTTGACTGTTGACTATTGACTGTTGACTGTTGATCTTAGGGATGCACAGCCAAGGCTTGCATGCAGTAGTTAACATAAAACGTTCCATGTAGTTACCCCACGTTACGTTTATTTCTATCGACCCTAGAGGTTTCAAAATTTCTAGTTAATACCAAGTAGCATTGAGCGTTAGCACCCTCTATCGAGAGTTTCCCAGTCTGGTGGTGTCTTGCCGTCTTTGAATGCAATCCCTCTGATGGCAATGTCATACTATAGTGCTTTATATAGTGCATATAGTGATTTGCAGCTCAGTAAAATACACTTTAGCCTCTCGGGAGCTCCCACTGCAATCACCGGCTGTATTCTATTCCAATCAAGACTGCTATAGATTTAACTGAGTAATGAAACTGTTTGTGCCAGGTCGCCTTTGTCTATTTGGGGAACATAGTGATTGGGCAGGAGGCTATCGCTGCCTAAATCCCGAGCTCGAAAGAGGCTACACCCTAATCACCGGAACCAATCAGGGACTTTATGCTCTGGTCTTATCTCATCCGACCGAGCTGATTATGCGTACTTCCCTGAGGGAGGGTACACCGACCGTTTCTATTAGTTTACCAATGGAAAGGAGTGCTCTGCTCGCTGTTGCTAAAAAAGGCGGTTTTTTTAGTTATGCTGCTGGGGTTGCCTACCAGTGTCTATCTCGCTATCCTGTCGGTGGAATTGAAATCGATAATTACCGCACTGACTTACCAATCAAGAAAGGGCTATCCTCAAGTGCAGCAATTTCCGTCCTAGTTGCCCGCAGCTTCAATCGCCTGTATGACTTAAACATGACCCTCCAAGAGGAAATGGAGTTAGCCTATCTAGGGGAAACCACCACCCCTTCCCAATGTGGTCGGATGGATTTCGCCTGTGCTTATGGCAATCGACCGATCATGATGATGTTTGATGGTGATCACACCGAGATTAGTGAACTCAAGGTACCTCGGAATCTGTTTTTTGTAATTGTAGACCTCGGGGCAAGCAAAAATACTCAGGAAATCCTGAGTAAACTGAATCAGTGCTATCCATTCGCCACTAACGAAATACAACAGAATGTTCAGCACTATCTTGGTCCAATCAGTTCTAAAATTACTCAGGAGGCAGTTGAGGCTCTGGAAAGGGGTGATGCTGAACGGATTGGTAGCTTGATGAACCAGGCACAAGCTGAATTCGACCGCTATCTTATCCCTGCTTGCCCTGAGCAATTAACTGCTGGAGTGCTGCACCAAATCCTGAATTATGAACCAATTCAACCTTATATCCTAGGGGGAAAGGGAGTTGGCTCTCAAGGGGATGGCACCGCACAATTTATTGTTAAAGACAAGGAAAGTCAACAAAAGTTAATTAAAATTATTGAGCGTGATTTTCCTCAAATGGAATCTTTGACGTTAACGATTTATGCAGACCAATAACGTTCGCAAAGCTTTAATTCCCGCAGCGGGTTTTGGTACCCGTTTGTTTCCAGCCACCAAAGTGGTAAAAAAAGAGTTATTTCCGATTATTGACCGGGATGGTAGGGCGAAACCAGTGATCATGGCGATTGTAGAAGAAGCGGTCAGTGCTGGGATAGAAGAAGTGGGGATTGTGGTTCAAAAAAGCGATCGCAAACATTTTGAAGAATTTTTTAAGTCCCCCCCCAAACCCGAACTCTTCGAGAAACTCTCTCCAGAAAACCAAGCATACAGCCAATATTTACAGGATTTAGGCCATAGAATTACCTTTCTGATTCAAGAGGAGCAAGAAGGCTATGGTCATGCTGTATTCTGTGCCAAAGAATGGGTAAATAATCAGCCTTTTCTATTGTTGCTGGGGGATCATGTTTACACTTCTGACCATGAAACTTCCTGTGCTAGTCAAGTTCTAAACGTTTATAACCAGGTTGATCAGAGCGTTGTTGCCTTGACCGTAATGCCAGGAGAGATTATTCACAAAGCTGGTTGCGTGACTGGGATTTGGCAAGAGTCAGAATCACGGTTGCGTGTGACAGAGCTTTATGAAAAGCCTACTCTTGAGTATGCGCGAGCCCATCTCCATATGGAAGGAATGGCAAAGGATCAGTTCTTAGCGGTATTTGGTATGTATGTACTTAAGCCGAAAATTTTTGACTATCTTGAAGAGCACATCAACCAAAATATCCGTGAAAAAGGTGAATTTCAGCTCACATCATGTCTTGATAAATTGCGACAAGAAGAGGGCATAACCGGTTATCTAGTTAAAGGCAAGTATTTTGATACCGGAATGCCCCAGTTTTATCGACAGACCATAATTGATTTTCCGAATCAAACTTAGGTGACTTGATCTGATTAATCCTGTTTTTTTAATCCTGTTTCTCGAAACTAAGGGAAGCAGAATTCATACAGTAGCGTAAGCCTGTTGGTGGTGGTCCATCGCTAAACACGTGACCTAGGTGAGCGTCACAGACAGCACACAACACTTCTGTCCTGCGCATAAATAGGCTGTTATCCGGTTCCTCCTTTACATTCTCTTCTTTGATAGGTGCGAAAAAACTAGGCCAACCTGTCCCAGAATCATATTTGGTATCAGAGTTAAATAGCTCTGTTCCGCAACAGATACATTTGTAGATACCCTTGTCCTTATTGTTCCAGTATTCTCCAGTGAAGGCTCTTTCCGTTCCCTTCTGTCTGGTGACTTTAAACTGTTCCGGTGTTAGCTGCTCTTTCCACTGTGCTTCAGTCTTTTGTACTTTACTAACCATGGCTGAATCCTTGTAATAGTGTTTTGATGATACGTGGGAGGTGAGAGATCACCAATAGGGTAATCTGGTCTTTTTTAAAAAAAAGACACGTTTTGATACTTAACTTAACATTTTCTGGCACACAGGAGATGGGAAGTTTGGGAAGTTTGGGAAGTTTGGGGCGTGTGGGGAGATGGGCAGGGTTTGATCAAGGGTAATTATTCAAAGGTAGGCGTTGCTGAATTAAGGAATGAATGGGCGATCATCTGGTTTTATTAAAGCCCCCTAAATCCCCCAATTTTGGGGGACTTTGGGAGTTTTGTTCCCCCCAGCGAGGGATTGCTCGCTGGGGGGCTAGGCCGTGTTTTCAAAGTTTTCCGCAAGATTTAGATCCCCCCCAACCCCCCGCGCGGAAGGGGGGAGCCATTCTCAAAGTCCCCCTTTTTTAAGGGGGATTTAGGGGGATCTCCGAGTTTGAAAACACGCCCTAGGGGGGCGAAACCATACCCAGAATCAGCAACGCCCAAAGGTAAGTATTCGCCCATGAGATGAGTGGTCAGGCAACCCTTCCGTGTCTGCCACAGCTAATATCATGTCAGGATAATTACCCTTAATAAAAATCTCCCCCATCTCCCCATCTCCCCACACCTCCCACCCTCCCCACCCTCCCCGCGCCCGGGCCCCAAAATTGATGGATATTCAACCGGACTTGATATAAACCTCACTCTTCCTGGGGATACTCATCCCACAGTTTCGTTACTTGCCGTATGCTCTGGTAATTACCATTGCCAACAATCAAGTGATCCAATACCGGAATACATAAGAGTTGACCTACCTGTAATAACCGTTCCGTTAGAGTAATATCTTGAAAACTTGGGTCAACACTCCCAGTGGGATGATTGTGAGCCACAATTACCTGTGTTGCTCCTTGGCGCAGCACTTCTCGGAAAATATCCCGGGGATTAGCAATGGTTTCTGTTGCTGTACCAACAGTAATAATCTGAGTACCCAACAAATGATTCTTAACATCAAGTAGCAACACAGCAAATCGTTCATGATTTTGCCACATTAAGTCATGACTCAAAGACGCTGCTGCTGAGGCTGGACTATCAATAATTACACCTTCTGTAGGTCGAGACAGAAATGCCCGTTTGCCCAGCTCCACTGCGGCTAAAATCGTTGTGGCTTTCGCTAGTCCAACACCATGAATTTGGGTCAATTCTTGAGCTTTAATATTCCGCAACACAGCCATTGGGTCTCGCTGGTCTTTGGCAAGTTCCTGTAAAATCAACTGTCCTAAACCCATGGCAGAAAGCTTTCCTTTGCCTTGACCTGTACCTAAAAGAATTGCTAGCAGTTCCGCTGTCGCCAGATTTTTAGCTCCTAGAGCAACTAATCGCTCACGAGGACGTTCACTGATGGGAAGATCAGCAATTCTCAGGCAATATGTCATAGATGTACACTGATCAAGACTGAAGGGATTTATTTTTAGTTATCCCGTTTTGAGCTAAGAAAGCTAGATTCGATTGGGAATATGCTGATTATCCCAATAATCAAGATGGGGAGATGGGACGATGGGGAAATGGGGAAATGGGGAAATGGGGAAATGGGGAGATGGGGAGATGGGGAGATGGGGAGATGGGGAGATGGAGAAATTAGGTGTAAACAAACACAGATGACTAGCACAATTTCATAATACTGTCGTGCCAAATTGACGATTTTGCCAAATCTTTACATAACGGATTTTCTTTAGTGCATAAATATTTGAACAAAACCAAGAAGGTTTAGTGCTGGATTGTCTAGGAAGGTTATCCCTTGATTAGCGGACTTTTCGGCAACACCAATTACCTACCAAAAACGAAAATCCGAGAAATTCTAATCATATTGACTGACTTAATACCTCAAAGCGCGTAGTGGCTATGTTACAGTAATTAATAATTTACAATCAACATATAAAGATTTTCCCTAGACTGCCTCAGAATTAAGTAAAATTTTGATGAATTTATCACAATCCTAGTCCCAATCACTAGGATTAGCTGAGATGATGTCAAATCGAAAGCATATAGACATCTACCAAATTAACTATGTCAAATCAACTATTCAATATTTCAAACCTTAACGGCAGAATTGGGTTCTCTATTAATGGTGTTACGTTAGGTGACCGCTCCGGTTTCTCAGTCAGCAGCGCTGGAGATATCAACGGTGATGGCAATCATGATCTGATCATCGGAGCCCCAGGTGCTGATCCCAATGGCCTTTTTTCAGGTACAAGCTATGTAGTCTTCGGTGGTCCAGATGTAGGTACTACCGGTACCATTGAACTAGCTGACCTAGACGGTACTAACGGTTTTGTTATTGCCGGTCTTAATTCAACTGGATTCTTAGGCTTTTCGGTTAGCAGTGGTGGAGATATCAATGGTGATGGTACGAATGACCTACTGGTAAGTGCTCCTGGTGCTGGTGCCAACAACAATGGCGTTAGCTATGTAGTATTTGGCGGTTCCACTGTGGGCTCTACTGGTAGCGTAGATCTCTCATCTGGCTTTGCTATCAATGGCATTGATCCTGCAGAATTTTCTGGTCATTCCATCAGCAATTTAGGGGATGTTAACGGCGATGGGAAAAATGACCTATTGATTGGTGCTCCTCATGCCTTGTTGCCTATTTCTTCTCCCGGTCTTAATCCTGGCAATGCTTATGTGGTATTTGGGGGCACAGGTACTGGCGGTAGCCTAGACCTCTCCACTCTGGACGGCACTAATGGCTTCCTCCTCACCAGTAGTGTTGCCGGAAACTTAGCAGGTTTTTCAGTCAGTAGTGCTGGGGATATCAATGGTGATGGCATCAAGGACTTCGCTATCGGTGTTCCTGGTAGTGATTCTCCTCTGACTGACAACAGTTCTGCTGGCAAGACTTATGTAGTGTTCGGTGGTTCAGGTGTCGGTGCCACTGGAACCCTAGACCTCTCATCGATACCCTCCTCCGACCCCAAAACTGGCTTCGTCATTAATGGTATTGATGAAGGTTCTAGCCTTGATCTCGGTGACAGGGCAGGCTGGTCCGTGAGTGATGCTGGCGATGTCAACGGTGATGGTGTTAGTGATTTAATCATTGGGGCTCCCTTTGTTGACTCCGATACCCAGACTGATGTTGGCGAGGCTTACGTAGTGTTTGGCGGCACCGATGTTGCTGGTACAGGGAACTTAGACCTTGCAAGCCTCGACGGTACCAATGGCTTTGCCATCACAGGGATTGAAGCGAATGGTCTCCTGGGCTCGTCAGTTAGTTATGCTGGGGATCTCAACAAAGATGGGTTTGCTGATGTTGCGATTGGAGCTAAAGGTGCAGGCAAAGTTTATGTGCTATTCGGCAGTGAAGAGTTGGGAACTACTGGCAGTGTAGACCTTTCTACCCTAAACGGCGAAGATGGCTTAGTTATCGAAGGTACTGACTCCCTAGGCTTCTCAGTAAGTGGAGCAAAAGACGTTAATAGTGATAGCATTGATGACCTAGTTATTGGCGCACCTGGTCTTGAGCTTAGTACAGCCAATGGCGACACCCCAGGGAATAGCTATGTCCTATTCGGTAATGTTGCTCCAGTGATAGACCTCAATGGTGTATCGCCAGTTATCGATCCCGATCCAGATACCACTACTGATACTGATCCAGATACCACACCTGATCCCGATCCAGATACCACTACTGATACTGATCCAGATACCACTACTGATACTGATCCAGATACCACTACTGATACTGATCCAGATACCACACCTGATCCCGATCCAGATACCACACCTGATCCCGATCCAGATACCACTACTGATACTGATCCAGATACCACTACTGATACTGATCCAGATACCACACCTGATCCCGATCCAGATACCACACCTGATCCCGATCCAGATACCACTACTGATACTGATCCAGATACCACTACTGATACTGATCCAGATACCACACCTGATCCCGATCCAGATACCACACCTGATCCCGATCCAGATACCACTACTGATACTGATCCAGATACCACTACTGATACTGATCCAGATACCACTACTGATACTGATTCAGATACCACTACTGATACTGATTCAGATACCACTACTGATACTGATCCAGATACCACTACTGATACTGATCCAGATACCACTACTGATACTGATTCAGATACCACTACTGATACTGATCCAGATACCACTACTGATACTGATCCAGATACCACTACTGATACTGATCCAGATACCACACCTGATCCCGATCCAGATACCACACCTGATCCCGATCCAGATACCACTACTGATCCAGCTCCCGAGCCAATTATTGCTGCTGCCCCAGCTATTCCAGCTGCCCCAGATCCAGATACAGACGGCATTGATGCTACTGTCACATTTACCGGTAATCAGCTTGCACTGTTCCCAGATAACAAATTGACTCTGAGTGATGCTAATAACACCACTCTGGTTGGCGCAACAGTAACAATTGCCAATCTGCTGAATCCCACAGAGGAACTGCTGACTGTTGATAACACTGGCACCCTGATCGGGTTTAGCTTCGATGCCAACAATGGTATCCTGACCTTAAGTGGGGTAGATACCATCCAAAATTACCAGCAAGTCCTCAACACCCTAGAGTATGAAAACACATCTGGTGTGACTGATGCCTCTGGTCGCATTATCCAGTTTGTGGTTGATGATGGTTTAGCTTTCAACAACGTAAGTGAGGTAGCTACTCTGATTACCATCCAAGATAATGACTCGACGGTGATTGGTACTTTCCAGAATGATACCTTGCTTGGGGGTAATGGCAACGATACCCTAGAGGGTAACTCAGGTAATGACTTACTCGACGGTGGAGCTGGTAATGATAGCCTGGTTGGAGGAGATAACTCAGACACCTTGCTCGGTGGTGACGGTAATGACGTCCTTGATGGTGGGACTAATGGAGACTTCCTAGATGGTGGAGCTGGTAATGATAACTTGTCTGGGGGAGAAAACTCAGACACCTTGATCGGTGCTGAGGGTAATGACTCCCTGTTTGGTGGCAACGGTGATGATATCTTAGAAGGCGGATTAGGCAATGATATCTTATCTGGCGCAGGGGGCATTGACACCTATGTCTTGAACCCTGGTGAGGGAACAGATACTGTGTTTAGTTTTGAAGATGGAATCGATATGTTCAAGTTAGGTGGAGATCTGACCTTTGATCAGCTGGCAATTGCTGATATGGGCGCGACTACTATTACTGCCAATGGCGAAGTCTTAGCACAGGTGTTCGGGGTCTCCGCGAGTCAGCTCACAGCGGCAGATTTTATTGTTGAGGAGGATATAGTCGTTTAATTCAAGAGCCGCACACCCACTTCCAGAGTGGGTGTGTGGGGCCTTGCTGACAAATCCGCTGTACTTGTTGCTCCAGACGTTTCTGTTCTAAGGGTGGTAATCCAAATAAAATATTGCGACTTTGCCAAACTAAGACGGCTAAAGTTGTGCCAATACAGATAGCCAGACCTATTGCAGGCAGATGGTTGTAGATAATACTATACCGGAGTACTGCCCAGGTAAAATGCGATCGCATCAGGGAAATTTCATAGTGCCAACCCCACAGGCTTAATGGAGCAACAGTTATCCAGAGGATGCCTACGAAAACCCACCTACCATAAACAGTTATTTGATGTAATCGTTTTACCCTGGCCTCAAAGATGGGGTCAAGGGTAATTTTTCTTCTTGGGCTACCTGGCTGCTCCATGATCAGAAGACTATTGAAAATTATAGCTTTTATTGCATTTATGAGGTATGCTTCTCAACCTCAAAGTCCCCCTTTTTAAGGTAAATGGGGGATCGCTTTGTACCTCATGGTAGAGAGAATTGCTATAGAACTAAACTTCATCAGAAAATTCTGCTTCAATCACTGGATTCCCCTCCTTTTCTGGATTAACTGCAACCTCGACTACAGACTGAGCTTTACCAGTGCGCTCTCTCCACCAAGCTAAGAGGGTACTTGCAATAAAAATACTGGAGTAAGAGCCTGCTGTAAAACCAATAATTAGTGCTAAGGCAAAGAATTTTAGGGTTTCTCCCCCGAACAGCAAGATGGCTAACAGGGGTAGCAAGGTAGTTAAGGTGGTATTGATGGAGCGGGTTAAGGTTTGATTAACAGCATCCTCTACAATTTGATTGATATGTTGACCTGGCTTGAGTTTAATTACTTCTCGCACCCGGTCGTAAATCACCACAGTATCATTAACAGAAAAACCAATAATTGTCAATAGGGCAACCACAAATAAGGTATCGACTTCTACCCCTAGCACTAAACCTAGGATAGAGAAAAGACCAATAGCGATTAAGACATCGTGGAACAGGGCAACGAAAGCGAATAGGCCATAGTCAAACTCGAATCGGAAGGTAAGGTAGACAAAGATGCCCACAAAGGCCATAAACAAAGCGATTAAGCCAGAAATAAACAGTTGCCTGCCCAAGGTGGGACCAACGGTGTCAATCTGAGTAGATTTGGGTTCGAAAACACCAAGACGCTCGGTTAAAGCAGTTTGCAACTGGGTGCGTTGTTCAACATCTAATGTTTTAGTCCGAATTGTCAGGGCTTGTTTTTCTTCCCCTAGTATTTGGATACTGCTATTGCCAAGACCTTGTGCTGTCATCACCTCCCGTACCAGAGCCAAATCGATGGGTTGGTCACAGTTTCCGGGTTGAGTACAGTCTCTCTCTAGCTGTAGGCGGGTACCACCAACGAAATCCAGACCTAACCGTAAAGGGGCTCCTAGTTGAATAAAAGAAATCACCATGGCAAGGATACCGACCGTAATCAGGCCGGTTGAGATGCTCCACCAAAGCGATCGCGTTTTAATTACATTAAGTTTCATATTGACTTTTTTATTGATAAATCCTTATATAGCAAAGGGAGTAGGGAGTAGGGAGTAGGGAGTAGGGAGTAGGGAGTAGGGAGTAGGGAGTAGGGAGTAGGGAGTAGGGAGTAGGGAGTAGGTAATCAAATTATCACAATTAATTTAATTTAGGATTGCTATAAATTAGGAATTATGAAATGGGTTTGTTGATGGAACCGGAGCATGGTCAACTAAACCCTTTATCCACAAAGTTATCCACAACTAGGATGAAGGATTAAATAGATTTTTTAGTTGAACCAAATCATGGTCAACTAAACGCTTTATCCAAACCCTTTAATTACACTTCTTACTTCCTATTTCCTACTTCCTATTTCCTAATTTATAAACTATTGGGTTGGTAAATTCGGGCAGAATAGTTCTGGTTTCTGACGTACCCCTGGAAGTCCTAAAACTGTTACGAGCATCAGGGTTCGACTACAGGTCACGGCGGTAAACATACTGATTCCTACCCCAATGCCTAGGGTTACGGCAAAGCCTTTCACTAGACCTGAACCTAGCCAAAACAGTACTGCACAGGCGATTAATGTGGTCACAGTTGCATCTAAAATACTAGAAAATGCTCGGTAAAACCCTGACTCTACTGAGCGATACAAGGTCTTACCAGCACGTAATTCTTCCCGTGTCCGCTCAAAAATCAGCACATTGGCATCAACTGCCATACCGATACTAAGGATAAAACCAGCAATTCCGGGTAGGGTTAAGGTAACACCTAAGAAGGCAAATGCTGCGATGGTGAGTAAAGCGTAGATACTCAGAGCAATATTAGCAATGATGCCAGGCAGTCGGTAATATAGCACCATAAAGATTAATACTAAAATAAGACCAACTACAGCAGCATAGATACTACGTTGAATACTATCTCGTCCTAAGGTTGCCCCTACGGTGCGATTCTCCACGATTTCCACTGGCAAAGGTAAGGAACCTCCCCGCAGCTGGGCAGCAAATTCATAGGCACTTTCGGCATCAAAGTTACCGGTAATCACTGCTGCACCACCACTGATGCCATTTTCAGCATATCGCGCTGCTACACTCGGAGCACTAATTAGTAAATTGTCGAGGAAAATACCAATGCTGCGTCCTGTACCGGCAATGTTCTTGGTCAGCTCAGCAAACTTTTGAGCTCCCTCACTATCGAATCGGATAGCCACTTCCCAAGCACCACCAGTTTGAAGAGGTTGGGGACGAGCATCTTGGAGGTTTTTGCCAGTCAGACCACTACTTTCAAATAGTTCAAGGATGGCTTGGTTACTACGATTGATAGCAGCTTGATTTTCTGCGATCGCATCTCCATCACCATTGTTGCGCAATACCTCTTGGTTCAATTGTAGTTGTTGTAGCACTTGCTGTTCAACCTGCAGCTGTGCGTCTGTACCAATGTTTTGCTTGAGAAAATCCAGCTGTGCTGTTCCCCCTAGTACCCGTTCCGCTTGTTGCGGGTCATTGACACCAGGTAGCTGTACCAAAAGCTGGTCTTTGCCAACGGTTTGGACTACCGACTCAGAAACCCCTAGGGCATTGACTCGACCTTCTATAACAGTTTTAACTGCGTCTAATTGCTCAGCCGTGATTTCGGTAATCTCTTCGGTAGTGTTAATCTGAATTGTGAGTTGAGCCCCTCCCTGCAAGTCCAGTCCTAACCGGATTGGAAATTGCACCAGCAATATGATTGCTGTAATTACAAGTACTATGATTAAGGCTAATAGTGAACGCTGTTTTTGCATGACTACGACCCGCCGCAACAAATGCTATGATAATCTGTTTTGGCGAGTCTAGTAACTGAGAAAATATAAAGTCTGAACTCTGAACTCTGAACTCTGAACTCTGAACTCTGAACTCTCAAGGCTGGAGGCTTAAGTATTCTATCGATTGGTTACTTAGGAATCGGAATCTTTTTCACCTCCAGCATCTAATGATCAGCAACGCCCCCTGCATGGCTAATGCCTAAGCTTTATTTGCCAAGCTTTTAGTTAAATCCGCAAAGCCACCATCTTTTTCACACCCTCGACAATTTGATGGGGTTGGACAATGGTTAGATTTTCGAGAGTCCCGTTGTAGGGAGTGGGAATATCTTGGGATGAAAGCCGAAGCACTGGTGCATCGAGTTCATCAAACCAGCGCTCGTTAATCGATGCTGTTAATTCTGCCCCAATACCACCGGTTTTCATGCACTCTTCTACAATAATGACTCGGTGGGTTTTGGCGATTGAAGCACCAATGGTCTTAAAGTCTAGAGGCTTTAGGGAAATCAGGTCAATCACTTCAGGATCATAGCCCTCTTTTTCCAGCTGCTTAGCCGCTTGGATGGCGTGGTGACGCATCCGGGAGTAGGTAAGAATGGTAACATCTTTACCAGGGCGTACAACTTCAGCTTTATCAAGGGGTACCAAGTACTCCTGTTCTGGCAGATTTTCTTTGAGATTGTAGAGCAGGACGTGTTCAAAGAACAATACTGGGTTATCATCTCGAATGGCAGATTTAAGCAACCCTTTTCCATTGTAGGGGGTGGAGCAAGCAACGATTTTGAGACCGGGAACTGCCTGAAAGTAGGCTTCTAGACGCTGGGAGTGTTCAGCCCCTAACTGACGTCCGACACCACCAGGGCCTCTAACCACCATCGGGATTTTAAAATTACCACCAGAGGTATAGCGTAACATCCCGGCATTGTTGGAAATTTGGTTGAATGCCAGGAGTAAAAACCCCATATTCATGCCTTCGACAATTGGTCGTAAACCTGTCATTGCTGCACCAACAGCTAGACCAGTAAAGCTATTTTCGGCAATGGGGGTATCCAGAAGCCGCAAGTCACCGTATTTTTTACACAAATCTTTGGTAACTTTGTAGGAACCACCGTAGTGACCGACATCTTCACCGATTACAAATACTGTCTCATCCCGTGCCATTTCTTCGTCTATGGCTTCACGCAGAGCATTAAAGAATAGTGTTTCTGCCATTAATAATTCAATATAGGGGGCTACTGTGATCCTAGCATTGCCAGAGCCCTCGAATGATGATGTACAGGGAAGTTTCCCACAGGTAAGTCGGGCAGATTGATAGGTGCGCTCTTACCATTAAGAATTAAATTCACGCTTTGGCGCGCCCATGCTGTGGAAGCGCTAATCAATAGTCTTGAATGTACTACTTCACCCGATCCTCGAGTTTGCTAATATATTCTCTATTATGATAGGATGCTTACTTTGAAATTCCGCTAAATTGGGGAAGAAGTCAAGGGATAGAATAGATTCAGCACTTCGGGGCATCCCTTACCATAACTGCAACCGTCAGAGGTCTAGGGTGACTACGCTTCGGAAAACCGAACCACTGGCTATATACAATTTTAATCAAAATATCATCTATATATATAGTAGTTGAAATTCATTGAACGAGTTGACAGCATTCATCTTGAGGAGAATAAAGGACGCATGGGCAAGGTAGTCGGCATTGACCTGGGTACAACAAACTCCGTGGTGGCTGTCATCGAAGGCGGTAAGCCGGTGGTAATTGCTAATGCGGAAGGTATGCGCACAACTCCCTCAATGGTTGGCTTTAGTAAGGATGGGGAAAGGGTTGTAGGACAATTAGCACGCCGCCAAGCTGTGCTTAATCCCCAAAATACCTTCTATGGGGTGAAGCGGTATATTGGACGTAAGTATGCTGAACTGAATCCAGAGTCAAAGCGGGTTGCCTATACCATTCGCCGGGATGAAAGTGGTAATGTGAGAATTAAGTGCCCCCGGTTGAAAAAAGACTTCGCCCCAGAGGAAATTTCTGCAATGATTCTGCGGAAGTTGGCGGATGAGGCCAGCCGCTACCTGGGAGAGGAGGTAACAGGAACAGTAATAACAGTCCCGGCTTACTTTAATGATTCTCAACGGCAAGCCACACGAGATGCTGGACGAATTGCTGGGTTAGAGGTTCTGCGGATTCTTAATGAACCAACAGCAGCGTCTTTGGCTTATGGCTTGGATCTTGAGGCCAGCCAAACTATCCTGGTATTTGATTTGGGCGGGGGTACCTTTGATGTCTCGATCCTAGAGGTGGGGGATGGGGTGTGTGAAGTGCTATCAACCAGTGGTGATACTCAACTGGGGGGCAATGATTTTGATCGAAAAATTGTTGACTGGTTGGCAGAGCAATTTTTGAAATCAGAGGGAATTGATCTGCGACGCGATCGCCAAGCCCTACAACGGCTGACTGAAGCTGCAGAAAAAGCTAAGATCGAGCTGTCTGGGGTGGGTGTAACTGATATTAATTTGCCCTTTATTACAGCTACAGAAGATGGTCCAAAACACCTAGAAACTAGGCTGAAGCGCTCTCAGTTTGAAGAGCTATGTGTGGATCTAGTTAGTCGTTTGCGCAGACCCCTAAAACGAGCTTTCAAAGATGCTGGCTTAACTCCTATGGACATTGATGAAGTGATCTTGGTAGGAGGGGGAACCCGCACCCCGATGGTACAACAATTGGTGCGCAGCTTAATCGATCGGGAACCAAATCAGAATGTTAATCCTGATGAGGTAGTGGCAGTAGGAGCTGCAATTCAAGGAGGAATTCTTAACAGTGAAGTCAAAGATATCCTATTGCTGGATGTAACTCCGTTGTCCTTGGGTTTGGAAACTATTGGTGGGGTGATGAAAAAGTTAATCCCCCGCAACACGACTATCCCAGTCCGGCGGTCTGATATTTTTTCCACCTCCCAAAATAATCAGACTTTGGTGGAAATTCATGTCCTGCAAGGGGAACGGGATATGGCAACAGATAATAAGTCTTTGGGTCGGTTTAAGTTGACTGGTATTCCCCCAGCACCACGGGGAGTGCCCCAAATTCAGGTGGCTTTCGATATTGATGCTAATGGAATTTTGCAGGTATTGGCACTGGATAAAACTACTGGTCGAGAACAAAGCATTACCATTCAAGGGGCTTCTACCCTGAGTGAAGCGGAAGTCAACAAAATGATTCGTGAGGCAGAAGAATACGCTGAGGTTGACCGGGAACGAAGGGAACGAGTAGAAAAGCGCAATCGGGCAGAAAGTTTGGCTAATGAAGCGGAACGGCAACTGAGGGAGGTAGCCCTAGATTTTGGGAGACAGTTTGCTAGTGGTTATCGGCGTCAGATTGAAGGCTTAATTCAGGAGATGCGTCAATCCGTTGCCCAAAATGATGACCGGGCTATTGATCGGACTCAAGGTGATCTACAAGATGCCCTCTATGAGCTCAAGCGAGAGGTACGGCTGCAATATGAGGAAGAAGAGGATGATGACTTGTTTGGCTCAATTCGTCGTACCTTCACCGGAGATAGTGACAGAGACCGATATTCTGAACGGGATTACCGCCGGGACTCCTATGACTCCTATGGGGCTAGTTCATCGAGGTCCAGTCGCGATCGCGATCGCAGAAACCCCCTTGAAAATGATTGGGATGAGGATGATAATTGGTTCTAAATTAGTCAGTAGTTAGTTGTCAGTTGTCAGTAGCCACAACTAATTAGCGGTTAGTCTTTAGGTAAAAGTTTTCTCGCTCTTCCCTTTAAAAAATACTGACAATTAACGATTAATCACGAATAGATCAAAAAACGAATAGATCAAAAAAGCCTTAATACGGGGGTTTACCCGATGAGGGAGTGCATCGAGACACTTCATTATTGACTAATTATGCAAAACTATCGAGATTACTATGAAATGTTGGGTGTACCCACAGAGGCATCCAGCGAGGAAATTAAAAAGGCTTATCGGCGGTTAGCTCGACAGTATCACCCCGACCTGAATCCTGGAGATAAGACAGCAGAAGACAAGTTCAAGGATATTGGTGAGGCATATGAAGTTCTCTCTGACCCGAATAGGCGATCGCAGTACGACCAATTCAGCCGATATTGGCAGAAGAAGAAGTTTGGTAGAAAAGCGGCTAAAGCTGCTACTTTGATTAAAAATGTAGGCTGGAACGGCAATGGTCGTGGTTCATACCAACCAGAGGATTATGGCAATTACCGGGACTTCAACACCTTCATTGATCAACTACTCGGGCGTCGCTCTACTAGAAAGGCAACATCAACCCCACCTCCAGGGACTCGGGTAAGTTCTGAGAGTGCGTTTCGACCAGGGAAAACTAAAACAGCCTACACTGTTAGTTCTCGTCTGAGACCTCAACCCAAATCCCCCCCTCAGCCTCAACCTTATCCCAAACCTCAACCTCAAGATATTGACGCTCGATTAACCCTACCTTTGGAAAAAGCCTATAAAGGGGGTCGAGAGCGAATTCGCCTAGAAGATGGACGGGCTTTAGAAATTGAGCTACCTGCTGGGATGGTAACCGGTGCCCTGGTGCGGCTCCAAGGTCAAGGTATTGATGGTGGATGTTTAAATTTAAAAATTACTGTGTCACCTCATCCTTTCTTTAAATTAGAGGAATTGGATGTGATTTGTGTAGTACCAGTAAGCCCTGCTGAAGCAGTATTAGGTGACTTAATAGAAGTTCCCACCTTGGATGGTATAGTGCAAATTAATGTTCCTAGTGGCGTCAGGTCAGGACAAAAATTGCGCTTGGCAAATAAGGGTTATCCCAATCAGGATGGGTTACGAGGGGATCAGGTAGTAGAAATTCAGATTGTTGTGCCAACCGAAGCCACTCAGGAGGTCAGAGAACTATACGAAAAACTAAGGGAGATTGATAATTTTAATCCTCGCCAAGATTTACTGGTCTAGGAAAAAGGCTTACATCCAAGCATCCACAAACGCGCAAGTCCCAAGTCACAAGTCAGAAGTCAAAAGTAAGCATTGACTAGGTTTCGGAGTTTAGAAATGTCAAACATCTTAATGGGTAGTGCTATATAAGGGAAGCAGCCCTGTAACCTCGGAGAGGATAAGGCAGTTTGTGGCGATAAAAACGAAGTAATTATTGAATGAGTTCTGAGACAAAAGACATTGAATCCAACCAATTTTTACCATGCAAGCCAATATAAAAACTGCTATGTCGTCGGTAAAATATTGAATGATAACTGGGACGATTAACATAGGATGCTAACCATTTTTGCTGAATATATTGTCCATTAAAATTAGCTAAAGTGTAGGACAAACAAATTAATAAAATCAGAGAAATTAATCGCTGTTTGCTGACTCTAGTAGCCTCCAAATTATAGCAGTTCTCAGGACGAGTGAGCGACATTGCTTATCCCTTTAAGGCAAAAGGCATGCATGCATGCTAGCAATAGTAAAGAGGGTTTTAAGCGATGCAGAGGTGCGACCCGTGGCGAATTTAATTACGGGTCAAACGCACCATTACGGTCTTGGGGAGGCAGAGGTGCGACCCGTGGCGAATTTAATTCGACGACTGTAAACGCACCATTACGGTCTTGGGGGTTTCCCCCACTCGCTATTGCCGTGGTTCCCCCCACTCGCTATTGCATCAAGACAGGGAATCAGTGTCAAAGGATAGTGTACCTCATAACTGCGAGAAACGGGAGCATGTCACTTATGCAGCAACATTAGTACGCTTATCTGGGGAATGGGGAATCGGGAATGGGGAATCGGGAATCGGGAATGGGGAATCGGGAATGGGTAATAGGTAATGGGTAATAGGTAATGGGTAATAGGTAATAGGGGAAGCATGTCACTTAAGCCTAATATTTTTACCATTACTATAGCCCCCTGATGGGTAATTGCTTGCTGATCTGGTAAATAGTTCATCTGTTCTGCAACTAAGACCGGATTTTTGTTGTTTTGTCAAGTAGTTCATTTGTTAGGCTTATTTGACCTGCTCCCCGAGAAACGCTATATAACCGCCACTCTTGAAATCACGGAACATTGTCTTGATCCCAAGGGCGAGTGCTTTCCCCCACTCGCCCTTGGGATCAAGACAACGAAAGTATTATCAACGAGGTCTAAGAGCTAGGTCGCTTATATATAGCAATTATCATAGCTATGAGGTACACAATTTCGGAATTTTAGGGAACAGGAACCCACCCCTAACCCCTCCCAGGAGGGGAATAGGGAATAGTTAATAGGGATGCGCTGCATCAAGACAGGAAATCAAATTCAAAGAAGACTGTACCTCATTACTGCGAGAAACGCTATAGTCTGCGTTTTAGCTTATTTCGTCACCCCCTCAGTAAAAATAATATAAGCAATGCGATCGCTTAATTTTAATAAAATCTAGCGCTAGAGTAAACATTTATAACTGGTAAGTTAATTCTAATAAATGCGATCGCTTAATTTTGACAAAATATAGCGCTATGGTAAAGATGGATAACTCAGAAGCTAATGATTAGCAATGCGATCGCTTAATTTTGATAAAGTATAGCGCGAGATTAAAATCAGATTAGTGCTCAAATCATCCTTAAGAGCAAGGAGACTCTCGTTATACCCGCAGGGTTAGCGAGAGAGGAATTGCGTCTTTAACGATAAACGTGCTAGAATGAAAGTGGTCAATGACCCACCCGAGACGATGGAAACAGATGCGCCTATACGAGCGAAGTCCAGTAACCTGGCGGCGCAGCAAAATTGGTAGACTTTGAAGTTACCGTAAGGATAGTGGAGTCTTTATGGTTGGCAGGTTATGCAGAGAAGGGTAAAAATTTATTAATTAAGACTCCACTATCCTAAGGTTTCGTCTCTAGGGAAAAGATGACAGGGCAATGGAAGGCCAACCCTTGAATCAAAAGTGTATCAAGACTTTTCTTGAAACTCGACACATGAGAACCGCAGGGCTTGCGGGGATAGTCTGGGTCGCGAGCGTAAGACCAGAAAACCCCTTGAGGGTGGAGGCGGTTGCTATGAAGCACCAAACCAAATCGTGAGGTTTAGGAATCCCAGCTCCTTTGGAGCCGCTACGCGAACGTTATAATCTTTGATTTAACGATGGGAGGATGTCAAGAGCACAGTTGCGATCGCTTAATAGTGATTAACTTGATCGCGCTTAATAAAATCCAATTAGTGGTCAAGTGATTACAAACACTGTGATCCCATAAGGCACGATTAAACCGTTCGCGTAGCGTGGCCGTAGGCCAATCGATAGCGCAAAATTCGTGCTTTGATAAAATCTTCAGCAGTTTTGCGATCGCATAAATTCGTGCTTCGCTCAAGTCATGATTAGCAATGCGATCGCGTCATTTTGCTCAAGCCTATCGATAGCGTAATTGACAGCGGTAACACTATCATCAGCATTGCGATTACCTAATTGAAAATTAACTATAGCGCTATACTAAATTAGTATAGTATGCTTTATGATAACAAATCTGTTATAGCAGTCGCCAGGGCAGTTAGGACATGACAAAAGTCTCAAACCTAAGTAAGCGCAAGAGTTTGGGCGTTGCTGATTCTGGGTATGGTTTTGCCCCCCTAGCCCCCCAATTTTGCGGTGCGACCCGTGGCGAATTTAATTCGCCGACGGAAAGCGCACCGGTGGGGGAATAAGACTTTCTTGCGTCCCTTCCGGTGCGCGCCTCCTAGGGCGAGTAAATCGCCCTTGGGTCGCACCGCAAAGTTGGGGGACCCACGGGGGCTTGACCAAAACCAGATGATCGCGTATTCATTCCTTGATTCAGCAACGCCAGAGTTTGACTTCTGACAAATGACTTCTGACAAATGACTTCTGCTATACAAACACAACTGTTGCTTCCCCTACTCCCTACTCCCTACTCCCTACTCCCTACTCCCTACTCCCTACTCCCTACTCCCTACTCCCTACTCCCTACTCCCTACTCCCTACTCCCTACTCCCTACTCCCTACTCCCTACTCCCTTGACTCCCTATTGAAAACTGCTATAATCCCCGAATAACCTACCATAATCAAGAAACCAAAACTCTTTTGCCTGCGTCTGCGATAATCAAAGGCACCGGAGTTTTTCCTATTCTTGATCCAAAACCCGTCACCATCGATGACGAAACTAATTATTCAAATCCCCTGCTACAACGAAGAAAACAGCCTAGGGATTACCCTTTCGGTGCTTCCCCGTCAACTGAGGGGTGTAGATACCGTTGAGTGGCTAATTATCAATGATGGCAGTACAGACCGCACCGTAGACGTAGCCCGCTCTTATGGCGTAGACCACATTGTCAATTTTAAACACAATCAGGGACTAGCCAAAGCTTTCATCGCAGGAATCGAAGCTTGCTTAAAAGCCAATGCGGACATTATTGTCAATACCGATGCGGATAATCAGTACTGCGCTGATGACATTCCCAAACTCATACAACCTATTATATCAGGTCGAGCCGAAATAGTCATCGGGGCGCGACCGATTCAGAAGATTAAGCACTTCTCCCCCATCAAAAAGTGTCTACAAAAATTCGGTAGTTGGGTAGTCCGAATTGCTAGCAATACTAATATCATCGATGCTCCCAGTGGATTCCGAGCTTTTAGCCGAGAAGCCGCCTTAAAGCTAAATGTCTTTAATGAATACACTTACACCCTAGAAACTATTATTCAAGCTGGACAAAAAGGCATTGCTATCACTTCTGTCCCAATCCGCACCAATCGCTATTTGCGCCCCTCCCGTCTAGTCAAGAGTATCAGTGCCTATGTTAAGCGATCGCTAATCACTATCCTGCGAATCTCCATGACCTACAACCCCCTGAGATTCTTTATCACCTTGGGGACAATTCCATTTACTCTAGGAACCTTACTGGGGATTCGTTGGTTAATCCTATACTTCGCTGGTACTCCCAAAGCTCACGTACCCAGCCTAGTTTTAGCTGCTATTCTGATTCTAATGGGCTTTCAACTGTGGATATTTGGCTTAGTGGCAGATCTAATGGCAGTCAATCGTCAACTTCTAGAAGACATCCAACTACGACTACGACGATTGGAAGTTGACTCCAATCACACTCCCCACTTGCCATCAACCGGAAATCAACAACAGCGGCAAAACCGGGAAGAGGGAGGAGAAGGGGAAGAATTTGCTAATAATTTCTTGAATAGATAATAGTCCGATTGTGATAGTGGGACGCTCTTAAGACTACTTGTTATAGTAGGAAACTCTTAAGACTACTTTTGGCTGAAAACAACAATCACTCTCGGACTGACGCACTGACACAAACAGCCGCAAATAATGACCAGAGACCTATTCGCCCGTCAAGCCCTAAACCAAATCCCTAAAATCCTTACCCTCCTAGACCGCAATCCCCACAGTCCCACCTACGGATGCTTTGACCGTAACTTCTGGCACTATAAAATCATCGATTTCCCTAGTGGGATGGCACAGGAATTTGTCTGGCCCCTAGCACTAGCCTATCATACCGACTTGCCAGATAACCCGTTCTACCAGCAACCAGTAATTCTCGATTGGGTCGAAGCAGGGATACTTTTTGCTGCATCCAGTTCCCATCCCGATGGCTCCTGTGATGATTATTTCCCCTATGAGCGTGCTGCTGGAGCCGCCGCCTTTTCTTTATTGGCTAGCATCGAAAGTTACAAAGCCATGGGACTCCATAACCCCATTGCCTTGCAATTCTTTGAAAAACGAGCAAATTGGCTAGCCCATCACATGGAAAGTGGACAGCTGAGCAACCACCAAGCCTTGATTGTCTTATGTTTAGACCTGCTATCGGAACTCTTGCATACCAATCAATGGGATAGAGCGCGATCGCAAAGGCTAGAGCAAGTCTTATCCTGGCAAAGTCCCGAAGGCTGGTTTATAGAATATGAAGGCTGCGACCCAGGCTACCACACCTTAACTATTTCCTGTCTAGCTAGGATTTATCTGTTGAGATTAGACCCACGCCTAAAAGAAGCTCTGATCAAAGCTGTCGAATTAGCCGCAGAATTCATCCATCCCGATGGTTCCTATGGGGGAGAATACACTAGCCGTAACACTTATAACTTTTTTCCCCATGGCTTTGAATTAGTAGGACGCTGGTTTCCAGAAGCCCTAGAGATTAATGACCGCTTCTTGGTGGGATTAGCTAATGGTCTTGCTCCCTGTTACGCCGATGATCACATTATTGGTCACCATACCTGGAATTATCTCCTATCTTGGCGGGATTTTGTCAGCAACCGACCCAAACCAACTCCCCGTCCCAGTGGTCGCGTATGGTTGAAAGACGCCAACATCCTAATTGACCGCCGTCGAGGTACAGAACTTTATTTAGCTTTGAATAAAGGAGGCGTTTTTAAGATATTTCGAGACAATCAATTAATTGCTTCAGATACCCATTTTTCCCTACTCGTAAAAGAAAGAGGTAAATTCAAAAATGCTGTTGGTCATCTGATCGATGACTATCAAGTTAAAGTCAGTGAGGATGAAATTCTGATTGAGGGAAACTTAGGATGGGCAAAACAGAAGCAAATGACTCCAATGAATTTACTAATTCTACGGGGAGTGATGTTAACGGTAGGACGCTTCTTTCCCAATTTAATTCGAAAATTATTACAGAAATTATTAATTACTGGTAAAAAAGACGCTCCCTTCTGCTTTCGCCGATATTTTTATTGGCAAGGTGAGCGATGGTTAGTAATTGATGAATTACAAGCTAAGTCTTGGAAATCGGTACAAAGTGTCGGAATTGGTGGAGATCAGACATCGATTTATGTGGTGATGAGTCGTACCTTTCAACCAGGACAATTACAACCGTGGGTTGACCTAAGTGATGAGGTGCAAACCTTGGATGATTATGAATGGTTGAAGTTCGAGCAGCGTTTTTGAGATCATATAACTGGGAACATAGTTCTGAGTGTGTCAGTGCTCAAATACTGTGTATTGAAGTTTTACCAAACTATAGCGCTATTTAATTTTCGCTAATTGCTGCATTACTTGTTCACAAAGCTATAGCGCTTTAATAAACCCAATTATTAAATTATGTAACATTTGTTTTAAAACACTAGCGCTATTAAAAAAATGTGTTATATTAAAGCCATAACAAACAATAGCGCTAGATTAAAAGGCAAAGACATGGCAGCACAAGAGATAACCACCATTGGCACCACTCAAGCAGCTTATCTTTTAGGTATTTGTGTCCAACGAGTTCGCCAACTCCTGAAAAGCGGCAGAATTAAAGGCGCTCAAAAAGTTGGCAGATTTTGGCAAATTCCCCTATTTAACGGGATGCCTAAAGTAATTCCCGGTAAGCGTGGACCAAAAGGAACCTGGAAAAAAGTTGCACAAAAGGTGGCGACTTACATCCACGTCAACCAGCAAATCATCAAGGAAAATAGAAAATACGATACTTACAAGCCTGTTTTGACCGTCAAACAAGGCAACCGCAACACCTACGGTCATTATGTAGAAATCAAAGGCCCATCTCGGTTAGTCTATCAACCCAACTAAACGGGCAAGTGGTCTCCCGTTATAATCGCGTGATAAGCGCGGGAGGGGAATTGCCCGACGGGGTTTAACGGTTCTCAACAGTACGCGAGTAGTACAATAACATTATGCTGTTAACTTACTGCTATCGAATCAAGCCTAGTGACGAACAGATAGCCATCATGGAGAGATGGCTGGAATTGTTGCGTCGTCACTGGAACTATGCTCTCGGTCAAAGACTTGATTGGCTCAACAGGACTCGTTGTCCTATTGATAGATGCAGTATTGTGAGGGAAGCGATTGGCGAAGTCCCAGAACCCGTTAACTATTACACCCAGCAATCAGCACTAAAGGAAACTAAAAAGCTATTCCCTGAGTACAAGCTGATTTACGCCGAAACTCAACAAGTCAACTTACAACGGCTGAACATGGCATGGGAACGATGGAGAAAACCAGATGCGACCGGAAAACGCGGAGGACGACCTCGGTTTAAGAAACAAGGTCAATTGCGGTCGTTTATATTCCCACGGGTTAACAATTCCAGAGCAGGGGCGCATATCAAACATGGAGTGCTTAAGCTGAGTCGGATTGGTGAAATATCTGTGGTGATGCACCGACCTCTACCGTCCGGTTTCACTCTCAAGCAATGCACTATCGTTAAAAAAGCGGACGGCTGGTACTGTTGCATCTCAATGAAGGATGATACTGTCCCTGAGTTTCTTCCTGTAGAATCGGTTAAATCTGCTGTTGGGATTGATGTCGGCTTAGAGAAGTTTCTGACCACATCAGATGGTGAAGCCGTTGGGATTCCGCAGTTCTACAGAAAGGCTACTAACAGGTTAGCAAGTGCCCAACGGGTAATGTCACGCCGTGTAAAGGGTTCTAAAAACTGGCAGAAAGCTAAACAGAAAGTAGCTCTATTGCACCTTCATGTAACCCGTTGCCGCAAGGAATTTCACTATCAAGTCGCCCATTGGCTATGTAGTAAGTATGACCTGATTGGGTTTGAAAATTTAAATATCAAGGGACTTGCGCGGACTAGATTAGCGAAATCAATACATGACGCAGGGTGGGGGTCGTTTCTGGAGATTTTACAAGCAGTGGCGGTCAAACGCGGTTTGTTAGTCCAGTTCGTTAACCCACGGGGAACAAGTATTGAGTGCTTCAACTGTGGGGCTTCAGTTGAGAAAAATCTAGCTGATAGAGTTCATCATTGTTCTGATTGTGGAGTAAAAATTGACCGCGATTGGAATAGTGGCATCAACATTTTGCATCGTGCATTAATGGCGGTTGGATTGCCGCTGAATGGCTGTGGTAAATCAATACATGATATTGAGGAACAGCAAGTCTCATTCGTGAGTTTGAGAAGCCTACATCATAATCGTTGATTTGATGTAGGAGTAGTCACTTGTCCTAAGCATTGTGGGGCTACGGTGTGGCTAGAAGTTGACCCCGCTGTTGAAATTCTGACTAAAGTTTTTGGTTAGCATCAGATGTTGAAGTTTGTTCGCCTTTGGCGTTCCCCTAGGGTAGATTGAAGGTTGACCGTTGCCGGTTGCCTGTTGCCTTTTGCCTTTTGCGTTCTCCATGAAACGACTCATTTCCATTGCCATCAGCCTAGTCATCCTAGGGGTAATTTATACCAAAATTGACTTTCCCCAACTGATCGCTGTATTTAAAGAATGCGATCGCATGTGGATGGCGATTAGTCTGGGCATGGTGATTCCGATCACCCTGTTCACGGCTTGGCGACTGCAACAACTCATGCCGACGGGTTCCCAACTCCGATTTTGGGAAGCCAATCGCCTGATTTTAGCTGCCAGTACCCTGAATATGGTCTTGCCCTCCAAAATGGGAGATATTGCTAAAGCCTACTTTATGAAGCAGCGGGGTAATTTAGCTGGGAGCTTGTCGTTAGCCATCGTTATTTTTGAAAAAGCTTGTGACATGCTGTCTCTACTGCTATGGTGTGTCTTTGGTTTATTACTCTATCCGGGGAAAAGTGGTTTCTTTTGGTTGATGACCGCTGGGATAATTTTCGGCTTAATTTTAGGGCTATTCCTCCTCAGTTCCCGCAAATTTGCCCATTTATTTTTCTTAGTGACAAAAAAAATTGCCCCAAAAAAATTCCGTCCAAACCTAGAAAAAATGCAAATGTCTTGGGGGGAAATGCACGGCTACTTCTGGCATGACCCCAAGCAATTATTCAAAATTACCCTAACTTCAATTTTTATCTGGTTCTTACACTTATTGCAAATTTGGTTATTTATCCTCGCCCTCAACGCCTGGACACCCTTTTTAGCCAATCTCGCTCTGTCCCCCCTAGCCATTTTAGCGGGATTGTTACCACTAACCTTTGCGGGGGTTGGCACCCGTGATGCTGCGCTAATTTTCTTCTACCAACGCTATTTCCCTAAGGAGGAAGCTGCCGCCTTAGGATTACTGTGTACTTCCCGCTACCTACTTCCAGCCATTGGTGGCTTACCCTTTCTAGGACAATATTTGACTACAGTGCGCGACTTGGGAAAAAAACCTTCTTAATTTGACTGTTGTCAAGAGGAGATGTATGTTAAATTTATTTAAATTCGGAGCAGTTTAGTTAATAGTTTTGTAAAAAACTGTTTAGGGATGGCACAATTCCCCAACAGCAAATACTATAGTCTGTACCGGAAAGCCATCCTTGAAGAGGCAGCTGCAATGCTCAATAGTCATGGTCGTGAGGGAAAAAGGTGAGGCAAAAATCTATGTTAATAAGTCGCAGAACTTTACCCCCTAGCTCTGGTAAGGGGGTCAAACCTAATCCAACGGTTCACAAAAACTTCACCAATTGGAAAACTAGTTGGCAACCTACGAATCAGACACTAGCTGAGCCAATAATTGACCGTAAAAGAGTGGAAGAATCTCTCTTAGCAGTCCAACAGAGATATCGATCTCTATTTGAAAACTCGACTGATGGTATATTTCAAATCACCCCTGATGGTTACTATATAGCCTGTAACCCATCGCTAGCTAGACTATATGGCTATGAATCACCTAAGCAATTTCTTAGTAATTTAACTGGTGTTGGGGATTACCTTCACAAAGATCCCGAGCGACGCTATCAATTCCTTGACCTACTGCACTCAAAGGGTTTTGTAGAGGATTTTGAATCCCAGGTCTATCGCCAAGACGGCACCCTAATGTGGATTTGTGAAAGTGCTTGGGCAGTGCGTGATGCTACTGGTTACATTCTATACTACGAAGGTTTTGTAAAAGATATTACTAAACAAAAATTAACTGAAGCAGCTTTACAAGCAGCACAAGCCAAATTAGAAGCCCAAAGCCAGGAACTGGAGAATGCCTTAAAGAAGCTGGAACTGGCTCAAGAGGGATTAAAGCAAAGTGAAAAAATGTCCACCTTAGGACAGTTATGCGCTGGTGTTGTTCACGAAATCAACAATCCACTTAACTTTATCTGTGGAAATGTGACTCCAGCAAGGGACTATGGCGAAGATTTATTAAGACTGTTGGGATTATATGCCAAACACTATCCCCAGCCTGTAGCCGAAATTCAACAGTACGCTGATCTAATTGATCTAGATTTCCTGATCGAAGATTTTCCTAAAACCCTATCATCTATGGGATTAGGTGCAGAACGCTTGCAACAGATTGTGCAATCAGTGCGCCACTTTTCCCGACAGGATGACCAGGAAAAGCAGCGAGTGAATATTCATCAGGGCATTGATAGTAATCTGACTATCCTCCATAACCGCTTAAAGCCCAAAGGAAAGAATCCCGGGATTACCGTGACCAAGGACTATGGAAAACTCCCTTTAGTGAAGTGCTACTCTGGTCCAATCAACCAAGTGTTGATGAACCTGCTGTGCAATGCCATTGATGCTCTGGAAGAGTCACAGGTTAACAGGTTCTTTGTTACAGGTTCTGCAGCTGTTCAAGCAGACAGGTTCTTTGTTCCAGTTTCCCCTCAGTCTTCTGATTATGGCCCGCAAGGTGTAAAGCAAAAAGCACCAGCCCCCCCTAAGATCACCATTCGGACAGAATTTCTAGGCAGCGATGGTGATCAAGGGGACAGTTCTGGTGGACAGGTCGTGATCAGAATTATCGATAATGGTCCGGGAATGACAGAAGAGGTCAAACAGAAGATATTTGAACCATTCTTCACCACCAAATCAATCGACAAGGGAACTGGCTTAGGGCTAGATATCTCCAAGAAAATCGTTGTTGAACAGCATGGCGGTCAAATCCTATGTACCTCTAATCCGGGTAAGGGAACAGAATTTGCGATCGCAATTCCTGTAGGTTCATATCATCAAGGCTTGCAGGTAAAATAGACGAACCAATCACCAATGACTAACGACCAATAACTAATGACTAATGGCTACTTAAACTTTTGCGTGCAAAGACTTGAGATATTCAGTATTGACTCCCGATTCTCGGGTTAGGGCGATTTTGCCAGTCCGGGCAATTTCACGGATACCAAACTTATTCAGCATTTGGGTCAGTGCTACCATTTTACCAGGGTCTCCCACAACTTCTAGAGTTAGTGACTCCTCAGATGTATCTACGACATGGGCACGAAACACCTGGGCTAATTCAATAATCTCGGAGCGGGTGGAACTAGTAGTGTTAACCTTTAGCAGCATCAACTCCCTTTCGACACAGGGAATTGAGGTAATATCTTGTACTTTAAGGACATTTATTAGCTTATAGAGTTGCTTAGTCAGCTGCTCAATGCTGCTGTCATCTCCAGGTACTACCATCGTAATTCGAGATATACCAACCTGCTCAGTTGGTCCAACGGCAAGACTTTCGATATTGAAGCCTCTACGGGCAAATAAACCAGCAATGCGAGTTAGAACACCGGCTTCATCTTCAACTAAAACGGAAAGGGTATGTTTCATAGTTTGACTTGGGAGTTGACTTGGGAGTTGACTTGGGAGTGGTGGGGGCGTGTGCTGCCTAAATTGCTATCAACGTGATTTATTGGTGAGACTGTTGACTGTTAAGTGTTGACTAGCCCCTTTTTTTAGGGGGTATAAGGGAGTAGCAACGGTTAACTGTTAAGTTTCTTGAAGCTAAGCGTCAACGGTCAACGGTAAACCAATGTAAGCATTCAGCGATCAGCGATCAGCGATCAGCGATCAGCGATCAGCCAGAGGTTAGGTCACAGGCTAGAAGCCTGTGCCACAAATCACCTCAAGTAGTTTGGCCAACGGCCAAGATATTTTCCCCAGACTTTCGATTTTATTTTAAGCACCTCAAGTAGCGTGAGCTTTTAGCTGACGGCTGACAGCTGACGGCTGAATGCTTACAAACCAATTACCATTTTATCCAGGTTTTGAGTAACCAAGAACTCTAGTAACAGTGTGCTGTATCTAAAGATATATTTTTTATGAAACTAGGCAGCTAATTGCCAAATTCCTCGGTAACATAAAAATCGGTAAAAACTGATTGGAGTGAAACCAAATAATTATGGGTTGGTTAAAGCGAATGTTTGGATTTGGGAGCCCAGAGGAAGCTGCCGCAGCTAGTACCCCTTCAGAAGATGCACCAGCAGGAGATGACATTCCCCCAGAACGAATGGGGTTAAACGGGGAATACGACCAAAGCGGCCTTGCCAAGCGAGTTGTTTGGGCCTTTGACCAAGACGACGAGCTGGATGACGAGGAAAGGCTCTGGGTTGCTCAAACTGGCGGTAAAGTTGTGCTAAAAGGAGAAGTAGCTAGCCAGGAGGTTCTAGATAAGATGGTTAATGTTGCCTCAGGTGTGGATGGTTGCACGGAGGTTGAAACTGATCAAGTGAGCGTCGGCTAATACCAATTGTGGGGATAATCAAACCTTAGCTCCCAGCCACTCTAACAGGATCAGATTCACCTGTTCCGGACATTCATCGTGGGGACAGTGACCAGCATGATCTAACTCCAATAGCTCTAAATTAGGATTGAGTTTAACAAACTTGCGAGCTAACATAGGGGGAATCATCCGGTCTTCTAGTCCCCACATCAATAGCATAGGAATATCTAATGTAGGTAATAGGGATTTGACCGGTAGACTAAAGTTAGGAGCGGTCATCCCTCTCAAAAGTCTACTAAAGGTGGCCGCAGCTCCAGGATCGGTGGCAGGGACACTCAGAATTTCTACTAAATCATCTGTAACTGCCTCTGGATTAGCATAAGCTAACCCTGCCCACTTACGCACAATCCCTGGACGTCTTACCACGTAAAATAGGGTTTTGAGTAGCACTGGTGATGCCACTAGACTCTCAACAGTTGAGACTATCGGTCCGAGCCAACTAGGAATCGCTTCTTCTCGGGCTTGGAAATCTGGTAAATTAATCATCACCAGACCTTTAACCATCTCTGGATGGGTTGCTGCTGCTCCTAGACCAACTAGCGAACCAATGGAGTTACCTACTAACACTACCGGTTTTTGGATAAAAGTTTGCCAAAATTCATAAACCTGAGCTACCCAAAGGTCAATGGTATAGTCAACCGAAGCTTTCCGGGATGCCCCAAAACCCAGCAGATCTAAAGCATAAACGGTATGATGTTGACCGATTACGTCTAGGTTATTACGCCAATGCCCTACCGAAGCACCAAACCCATGAAGCAGAATAACTGGTGTTGTCGGCTGGACAGTTAGGGGTTGGGGTGGGCGAAAATAGGTATAACGGATCGGCCAACCCCGCCAGACCCAATCCCTTTGACTACCAACTCGTTGCTGCCAATGCAAAGATTTGGTCACAACCTGCCTCAACTTCAAAAATATTTACAAAGCAACTTGAGTCCATTATGCCTTGCCTATCAGGCAAAGGAGTAAGTTATAACTATTCCATCGGCCTTGGTTTCCTAAGTGATGTTAATAATTTGAACAGAAACAAGAAAGGAATTAGTAAAATGGCAAGTGTATGTAGTAAGTCGATTTTTTGATTAATCCACTTAAGAAAATAAACAAACGCCTGTGAGTGATAATAGAAGACGCCAACGCGATCTACCCCAAATTAACGAAAGAATAAGGTTTCCGAAGATTAGAGCCATTGATACCGATGGGGCACAGCTGGGTATAATCACACCTCAAGACGCCCTGCGGATCGCTGAGGAAAAGGAGTTAGATCTTGTCCTGGTTAGTGACAAGGCAGATCCGCCAGTGTGTCGCATCATGGACTATGGCAAGTACAAATTTGAACAAGAGAAGAAAGCCCGTGAAGCAAAGAAGAAGCAGCACACGGCTGATGTAAAAGAAGTGAAGATGCGCTACAAAATAGAAGACCATGACTACAATGTGCGGGTCAATCAAGCGGAGCGCTTCCTGAAATCTGGCGATAAGGTCAAAGCTACCATTACCTTCCGAGGTCGAGAAATTCAACACAGTAATTTAGCCCAGGCACTACTCGAGCGCATGGCTAAGGATTTACAAGAATTGGCAGAAGTCCAGCAAGCACCGAAGCGGGAAGGTCGTAACATGATGATGTTACTCTCCCCCAAAAAATAGTGGTTATAGTGATTGGTCATCAGTCATTGGTCATTGGTCATTAGTCATTGGTCATTAGTCATTGGTTATTAGTCATTGGTACCCACATGGGCAGGTGCCTGGAATTCATGTCTGAATACCCATGCACGGAGCAAGCAGCTTAAAATACCAAGGACTACTGACTGAGGACTAGTGACGAAGGACGAATGACTCTATGAAATTGCCATCTCCGACTCGCCTGAAGGGTTACTGGGTTAGAAAAATCCTAGAGTGGGTGAATCTTCGCCCAGAAGAAGGCGAGCGGACATTGTTGATGTTCGCCTTCCATACCACCACTTCCATGGGACTGCTTTGGTTAGAGTACAGTGCCATTGCCTTGTTTCTAGAGAAATATGGCGCGAAGTGGTTACCGGTGATTTATATTGCTAGTTCCGTGATCTGCTCTGGGCTGGGAGTATTATACTCCTGGTTGCAGAGCATTTTACCCTTGAGGTCAGTCTTGGTAGCGATCGCTATCCTAGCTGCCTTACCCCTGTTAGTGTTCCGCCTAGGCTTGGAGATCGAGTATGGCTATATTACTGTAGTCACCATCTTTCTATTGCGATTGTGGATGGATGCGGTGTACATCCTCAATGACCTTAATTCCCAGGTGACGGCTAATCAGTTATTCAACATTCGGGAAATTAAGCGTACCTACCCCCTAATCTCCAGTGGGCTTTTGGTAGCTGATGTCCTCTCTGGGTTCTCATTACCTCTATTATTGCTGTTAGTGGGACTCAACAATGTGGTGGCTTTTGGGTCTGGCATGATGCTCATCGGAGCACTGACCTTGGTTTATATATGTCAGCACTACCAGCAAGCCTTTCCTAACTCCCCAGCACGACAGTGGGAAGAAATGGAGCCAGACTTTGCTGTGCGTCAGCCGAGTGAATCCCTCAGACGCTATGTCATCCCTTTATTTGCCTTTTTTATCTTAGGGGAAGCCCTGTACCTCCTAATTGAATTTCAGTATATGGGTCAATTGGAGCAAACCCTGGATAGTTCAGCAATTGCTGGTTTTCTGGGTCTATTCAGTGGTACGTTGGGACTTTTTGAACTGGTGACCCAATGGTTTATCTCTAGTCGGGTGATTGATCGCTTTGGTCTTTTCCTAAGCGCTATGGTATTACCTGGTGCTTTATCTGTGATTGGCTTAGTGACCCTAGCTAACATGGCAAGTTGGCTAAAGTTTGATATTGGGTTCTTGCCTAGCTGGATTACAGGGCTATTTATTGGTGTAGTCTTACTCCGATTCGTTGATGAACTATTGCGCTTTACTTTAATTGCTAGTGTTGAACCTGTACTCTTCCAAGCCTTACCGTCAGGGTTACGCTCTGTGGTGCAGACTACTGTGCAAGGGATTGCCAAACCCATGACTACTGGCATTACTGGCATTGGAATTTTAGCCACCATTGGGCTGCTGGATTGGGCTTTCCCCAATTTTGAGCCATTGCGCCATTGGGTGTTTATTCTAATGGTAGTGATTTTTGCTCTATTATGGCTGCTGAGTACCCGGTTGATGCGGGCTAATTATGGTTCATTGCTGCTGATCAATGCTGAGCAAGGACGTTTGGGTTCTGCCAATACCAATTTCCTGGATACTAAGACCCTCTTTGAGGAAGCGGTAAAGCGACTGAAAACTGAGCCGAAGAACCGCTCTGCTTACATTCAACTGTTGTCTCAAATCGCTCCAGAAACAGCGAGTCAGGTTCTTTCTCCCTTGCTGGGAGAAATGTCTACAGATTTGCAGCGCCAGAGTTTAGAGGTGATGTTGCCCTATCCCAACCCAGATTGTCTAGAAGATGTGTCTCGGTTGATTGATCAAAGACCACCAGTAGAAGTCCTGGCCTTAGCATTGCGCTATTTTTGGCTGGCTCAGAAAGACCTGAATATTCGGACAATTAAGCCTTATCTACAACCTGCTGTTGACCCAACCGTAAGAGCTACAGCAGCTGCTTTAATTATGGGTCGGGGTACACCAAAAGAGAAATTTGAAGCCGTCAAAACCCTGCGGCGGATGCTCACCTCAAAAAAAGAGCAAGAACGGTTGATGGGTACCCGAGCTTTGGCAGAGATGGATTACTTGGAATCCTTGGTAGTTTATATTGATGACCTGTTAAGGGATAAGTCATTAAAGGTACGGTGTGCTTGTTTAGAGGTGATTGCTGCTAAACGATTTGAAAAGTACTATCCGTCTTTAGTCAAGGCACTTTACTACACATCTACCCGCAATGCTGCTCGTAGAGCGTTGGTCAAGCAAGGGGATGAAGCCATTGCTTTATTGAGGGTTTTGTCTGAAGATATTCATAAGCCAGACCCAGTAAGGCGGCAAGCTTGGATGGCTCTCGGTGAGATTGGCAGACTCCAGGCTATAACTCAGAAGGGTACTCCTGAAGCTATGAAGCATTTGGTGCAACAGTTGATGAGTAGTTGGGGGACAACCCGTCGTAATATTCTCACGATCCTGCTGAAGATTCCAGGGGAGGTTGGAATTGAAGCGGTGATGAACGAGTTAGGGCGTAGGGTCGTAGAAGCCTTAATTGAGCAAGAATTGATGTTTTTGGGTCAAATTTATGGCGCACTGCTGGATTTGACCTCAAAGAAAATAGCTGGACTGGAGGCAGATTTGCTGCGGCAGGGGCTTAATGATCTTCAACAAGATCTGGTGGAGGTGTGTTTCTTACTGATGAAGTTTCTTTATCCATCGAGTGCCATCAAAGCAGCTGAGTTTAATCTAGCATCCCATTCTCGGTCAAACATTGCCCTAGGGTTAGAAATTTTGGATAATACCCTAGATATTCCTAATAAGAAAGCATTTTTGTCAATTTTAGACCGGCGTTCTCTGAAAGAAAAATTAGCTGCCCTCGTGGATTTAGTGCCTTATCAACCCATGAGTGTAAGCGATCGCTTACGTCGGTTAATCGAGTTACGACATTTTATGTCAGATTGGCCCCTAGCGTGTTGTTTTCATGTGGCCAGAGCAGCACACTGCTCTCTAGCACCAGCAGCGGCTATGAGTTGCTTACGTCATCCTACCGGTTTTGTGCGGGAAGCGGTTGTGGCTTATCTCAAAGAGATGTCACCTCGTGCTTGTGCAGAGTTGTTGCCAGTGCTTAGGAATGACCCAGATCCCTTGGTAGCTGCTCAAGCACAAGAGATTATCGGATAGTTTGATCAGTATAGTTGCCTATTGTTTGTAAACTTTGCTGGCATCATCTCTAATTTATCATGGCAGTGGACAGTAGAGCTAGGGGTGAAATAATGTCTGAAAGTAAGCATTCAGCCATCAGCGTGTCGCGTATCAGCGTGTCGCGTATCAGCTATCAGCCATTGACCTGTGGCCACGCTACTTGAGGTGGGAAGAGCTTTTGAATAAAATAAGCTGACCGCACCTCAATTAGCGTGAGTTTTTAGCTCACCGCTGACCCCTGAATACTTACGTCTGAAATTACCACAGTACAGTGGTTGAATCTTAATTAGAGCTCTAGGTCTAGTGAGCCATTAACTATAAACAATTAGCGAAACAACTATCGGTATGGGTTAAACTTGTAGTTTACTACAGGACGGCTATTCGCTAGCAGCCAACCGCTAACCCAACCGCTAACCAATGTTATCTAGCATTGATCGTTTAATTTTTATCAGGGGTGTCCCAATTTTTCACGAATTGCGGGACGATTTTCTGATGCGACTAGCCTCTGTGATGGACGAGCTAGACTTTCCTTCTAACCATACCATCTTTGCTCAAGGGGAAGAGGGTAGGGAACTTTATATTGTAGTCTCAGGTTTGGTAAGAGTTCACATTGGTGAGCGGAATTTGGCACAGTTCAAGCAAGGAGCCTGCTTTGGGGAGATGTCCTTGTTTGATGCAGAACCTCGTTCCGCTTCTGTGACCACCATCGAACCTTGCCATTGTTTGATGTTGACACAGCTACAACTCTATGATGCCATTGATGAGACACCAGAATTTGCAATTAAGATTATTCGTATGCTGTCCCGCCGTATTCGGGAACTTAACAGCAATTTGAATACTAATCAGGTTAAAAATCCACCATTGGATGTGAGAAGGGTTGGAAGTCGTTTAACGGATTTCCGTGCTTAAGATAAGTCCTAGTTTTTTGGTACTAGTTTCTTTTGGTACTAGACGTGGATCGTAGGTTCGTTAATCATTAAAATAATCAGCAACATCGGTTTATAATTAACAGTAACTATGTCTTTTGTTGGTCTACACATTCACAGTGATTATAGCCTACTGGATGGAGCATCTCAGCTACCAGCACTGATCGATCGAGCTGTTGATTTGGGAATGCCTGCGATCGCACTGACAGATCATGGTGTGATGTATGGTGCTATTGAACTGATTAAAGTTTGCCTAAAAAAGGGCATTAAGCCGATAATCGGTAACGAAATGTATGTGATAAACGGGGATATTGAGGTCAATAAGCGTTACCGAAAATATCATCAAGTTGTCTTAGCAAAAGATACCCAAGGCTACAAAAACTTAGTAAAACTAACAACTATTTCTCACCTCAAAGGGATGCCAGGTAAAGGTATTTTTGCTCGTCCCTGTATCAATAAAGAATTACTGGAGCAATATCACGAAGGGTTAATTGTAACCAGTGCTTGTTTGGGGGGCGAAGTTCCCCAAGCTATCCTAAAAGGTGACTTAGATCAAGCCCGTAAAGTAGCTAAGTGGTACCAAGATGTTTTTGGGGATGATTACTATTTAGAGATTCAAGACCACGGCTCTGTAGAAGACAGAGTGGTTAATGTTGCGATTGTCAAGATTGCCAGTGAATTAGGAATTAAAATTGTTGCGACTAATGACTCCCACTTTATCTCCTGCTATGACGTAGAAGCCCATGACGCTTTGCTGTGTATTCAAACCGCTAAACTGGTTACAGAAGAGAAACGGATGCGCTATAGTGGCACGGAGTATCTCAAGTCAGCAGAGGAAATGAAACGGCTGTTTCGAGATCATTTACCGTCCCAGGTGATAGAGGATGCGATCGCAAATACCTTAGAAGTGGCCGATAAAGTCAAGCACTACAATATTATGGGGGAACCTCGCATCCCACACTACAAGGTATCCAAGGATTATACCCCTGACACCTATTTAGAAGAAATTACCTGGAACGGACTGATGAAGCGGCTAAAGTGTCGCTCTCGTAGTGAAATTGATCCAGTGTATAAAGCCCGGCTGGAGTATGAGTTAAAAATGCTCCAGCAGATGGGGTTTTCTACCTACTTTTTAGTGGTTTGGGACTACATCAAATATGCCAGAGACAATGATATTCCCGTTGGTCCGGGTCGTGGTTCAGCAGCAGGCTCTCTAGTGGCTTATGCCCTAGAAATTACCAACATTGATCCTGTACATCATGGGCTACTGTTCGAGCGCTTTCTAAATCCAGAGCGGAAATCCATGCCAGATATTGACACAGATTTCTGCATTGAAAGACGGGATGAGGTGATTAAATATGTCACCAATCTCTATGGTGAAGACCGAGTAGCCCAGATTATTACATTTAACCGCATGACCTCTAAAGCGGTATTAAAAGATGTAGCGAGAGTGTTAGGAATTGCCTACCAAGAATCGAATCGTATGGCTAAGATGATTCCAGTGGCGCGAGGTAAGCCAGCCAAACTCTCAGTCATGATTTCTGATCAGACACCAACACCAGAGTTTAAAGAAGCTTACGATCAAGATCCGGAAGTGCGTCGTTGGGTGGATATGGCGATTCGGATTGAAGGGACAAATAAAACCTTTGGTGTCCATGCTGCTGGTGTGGTTATTTCAGCAGACCCCTTAGATGAAATTGTGCCATTACAACTGAATAATGATGGTGCAGTGATCACCCAGTATTTTATGGAAGACCTGGAATCTCTGGGACTCCTGAAAATGGATTTTTTAGGACTAAAGAACTTAACCACTATTCAGAAAACCAAAGAGTTAGTTAAAAAGACTCAAAATATTGAACTCGATTTAGATGATATTCCCCTAGAGGAAATTAAATCTAGGAAAATTTTAGCCAAGGGTGAACAGAAGAAAAAACCCCCAGGTGTTCAAGAAACTTACGAGCTCCTAGAGAAAGGCCAGTTAGAAGGAGTATTCCAATTAGAATCTTCCGGAATGCGTCAGGTGGTGCGAGACCTGAAACCTGACAGTATTGAAGATATATCTTCAATTTTAGCTCTTTATCGCCCTGGTCCTCTGGATGCTGGTCTGATTCCTCAGTTTATTAATCGTAAACATGGTCGAGAAAAAGTAGAGTATCAACATCCTCTATTAGAGCCTATTTTACAGGAGACTTATGGAATTCTATGTTTACCGAAAGGTACCTTAATTGATAAGCCCGATGGTTCTTATGTGCCCATTGAAGAAATTAAATCTGGCGACCTAGTATTAACCTCTGATGGTAAACGAGTTTGGCCAGCAAGGGTAGCCAAGCAATGGCGCAGTGGTGTTAAAGACATTCTGAAAATTACCCTATCTAGTGGTACAGTCATCTATTCCAGTAAAAACCATCGCTTTCTAACACCAGATGGAGACAAATTTGCCTATGAGCTGAAACCAGTAAACCCGGTTGTTAATAATGCTCATAGTTTGGGTTCTGAAGTTTATGAAAAATATCCCGGAGCGAGCAACAGTTTAGACCCGGTGGTGCGTTACGGGACGGGCTGTTCCAAAGCTGGCTACGAGGCGGAAAATCAGGGCGAGCCCGTCCCTAACGCACCCTACGCCACATTTACTAGACCGAATTTACAGCTAGACCCGGTGGTGGGTTACGGGACGGGCTGTCCCAAAGCTGGCTACGAGGCGGAAAATGACGGCGAGCCCGTCCCTAACGCACCCTACGGAACTCTACAGGCAACCCTATCTAGACCGAAAGAGT
>NZ_JAAHHE010000011.1:15047-29893 GCF_010692525.1 Moorena sp. SIO3B2 | reverse complement strand
AAAGAGTTTACCATAGGAAGCCCGATCGGTTTAGCGAAAACATTACCAATTCCCTACAGTCGTGAACTGTCGAATAGTAAAGTTAAGGTAACTGCTGAGATCATTGGTGATGGAGATTTTTCTATAAAACCTCTAGCTTCTAGCTATCCAACTCTGAAAGGGGAAAATTTACCTAGGGCTTTTCAGAATCAAGCCTTGATGGGGATTACTGACTCAGATATTTTCTGGGATGAGATTGTTGAGCTGAAGTATCTTGGCCAAGAGGATGTTTTTGATTTAAGTATTGCTGAAACTCATAACTTTCTTGCCAATGACTTTATTGCTCACAATTGCATGGGTAAGAAGAAAGTGGCTGAGATGCAGAAGCATCGGGAGATTTTTATTGATGGTTCAACCAAAAATGGCGTGACTCAAGACATAGCTGAGGAGTTATTTGACCAAATGATTAAATTTGCCGAATATTGTCTCAGCTATGATACGGAGATTATCACAGTAGAGTATGGTCCGATGGCCATTGGTGAGATTGTCGAGAAAGGTATCCCATGCACTGTTTATAGCGTTGATAGTAATGGCTATGTGTATACCCAACCTATTGCTCAGTGGCATAACCGGGGAGAGCAAGAGGTGTTTGAATATACTCTAGAAGATGGCTCAGTGATTCGAGCTACAAAAGATCATAAGTTTATGACCATTGATGGTCAAATGCTGGGGATTGATGAGATATTTGAGGGAGGGTTGGAGTTGAAACAGTTAGCAGAATTGCCTTTAGGGTTAATTGAGCAAGCTAGTTAATTTTTATGTATTTTTGTTAAGTTAATAACCGCATAATAACGCTTTCAGATATTAAGAAATAATTCGCCAACAGCATCTTGACCTCAACCCAACCCGGATTTTGTATAATTTATGCATAAGAGGTTGTCTGAGAAGTCTCATTTGCTACATCCAAGCCCCCTAAATCCCCCAATTTTGGGGGACTTTTAGCAGCAAATATTCTTGTTCCCGCCATAATTGGGGGGCTAGGGCGTGTTTTCAAAGTTTTCGGCAAGATTATGATCCCCCCCAGCCCCCCTTAAAAAAGGGGGGAGCCATACTCAAAGTCCCCCTTTTTTAAGGGGGATTTAGGGGGATCTCCGAGTTTGAAGACACGCCCTAGGGGGGCAAAATTCAGTATAAAAAAACTTTTCAGATATCCTCTAAATGTCACAAACTAAACATTAAGAGATAAAAATGCTTAAATTAGTTAATAATGGATGGAATATCAATTTTTTTTTGATGGCTACATCCTTACTCACACTTTTATCTTCTCAACCTGCCTTTGCTAATCAGGCATGTTCTACTGTTGATTTTAATGGTTCGGCTGCCAAGCTTCGTTATAGGAATGTACAAGGTGATGCAAGTAGCAGGACAATTTCCCAATCTAATTCAGTTAGAGGTTGGAGTTATAAAGGTCGTCTAGCTAGTTACGTTATATTCAACGGTAGTAAATCAGTTGTCATTGTAGAGGAATTTAATCCAGACACAGGACAATTCGGTCGTAAACTAGCGACTATTAATATTTCAAATAGTGATAGCATTCGCGGATGGGATTGGGATGAGGAAAAAGGAATAGCCTCATTTTTATTAGTAAATAGCTCAGGTACTTTCGTAGCTGTAGAAAAGTTTGGTCTATCAGGATTCGGTTCTCGAATAGCAACAGTAAAACTTTCTAATAGCGCTTTAAGTAAATTGGGTTCTTCTTGGACATGGGATGGTACCTTGGCTGAATACACTTTAAATGGTAGAACTAAAGTCGAATATTTTGATGGTGATTCTTGGGGTTCTCAACTTCCTAACAAGAGCTCATTTGTTGGGAATAATATAGTTGGAAGAAGTTGTTACTAAGAATGTAAACATTCAGCTTATGCGCAATGCGCATTGGCGCACGCTACGCGAACGGCGCACCCTAGGCGAAAGGGAACAGCCTGCATAGGTAAGCATTCGTTTAATCTCTATTACAGAAAGCTGATGGCTGATAGCTGAATGCTTAGATAACTACTAACTATTAATACTTAAAATCACATCGTTACCGCCACCACCGAGAATATCATCACCATCTCTCTCATCTAAGTAGTCGGACAAAAGTAAAATTAACTGTTGAAATAGGGAGCAGGGAGCAGGGAGCAGGGAGCAGGGAGCAGACGGACTTTTGGCAACTTTACACAAGTTAATACAGCGATGCAGAGGTGCGACCCGTGGCGAATTTAATTACGGGTCAAACGCACCATTACGGTCTTGGGGAGGCAGCGCGGTCTTGGGGAGGCAGCGCGGTCTTGGGGGTTTCCCCCATGAGCGACTGCCGTGGTCTCCCCCATGAGCGACTGCCGTGGTTTCCCCCACTCGCGCTTTGCATCAAGAAGTGAGGTTGATTTTTGTCCAGGTACTTAGCTAATTCTGATCTTCTGTTGTAGAGGAAGAAGAAATTCCAGTGGCGATAATATTAGCGTTGATAGTAATAGCTAATTGTCCGTAAAGACTATCATTGCCACTACCACCAATTAGTCTATCATCTCCACGTCCACCTGCGATCGCATCATTACCTGCATTGCCGTTAAGCAAATCGTTGCCATTTTTGCCATCAATTAGATCATTACCATCCCCACTGTTGAGGGTATCGTTACCATCCCCACCGGTCAGAGTATCAGTAACGGTTGAGGGAATGGAGAAAGGGGAAAAAGACGATTAGAAATCTATAGAAAAATCTCTAGAAAATAAAAAAAGTACTCTCTGGAGTAACATGCTCCGGTAAAATGAAAACTATAATACCAAAACTGAAGAATTGTAAAGTAATATTAAGTAAAAGCATACATTGATTGAGTGTTTTTTCCTCTATGACCACCCAGTTTTTTGCTTCCCAGTGTGTGGAAATGACTGTGCCACAGGAATCTGTGCCGATTCAGCACTACTTGCGTCAGCCGGAACGGATTGTTTATGCGATCGCAGACCTGAATCGTATCCAACAACTGACTCAGAAGCGCTTTCGCCTGAAAATGAATCCATTACACTTTATGTCCTTGACATTTCAGCCCACGGTAGATCTAGAAGTGTGGGCGGAATCTGACGCTACCGTTCATCTGAGGTCTGTCGGTTGTAAAATTCTGGGATTGGACTATATAAATCGACGCTTTGCCCTAGAATTAACGGGAAAACTGCATCCTTGGGACGATCAAGGAGTCACTAAGCTCACAGGCAGAGCGGATTTAACTGTCAAGGTTGATGTGCCCTTACCTTTTTCCCTTACTCCCAAGCCAATCTTAGAAACCACTGGCAATGGTTTGCTCAAAAGCGTTTTGGTCAGGATTAAGCAAACATTGATGCACCAGCTGTTGTNTGTAATATTGACCACATTAAGCAGCATTATTATAGGAGTCATCCCTTTATTAATCCCTCTGGTATTGTTCCAAAAGGACCACAAATTAGTTTTAGTGATTAAGGCTATCAGCCATAAGCTATCAGCTATCAGCTATTAGCGATCAGTTATCAGCTATCAGTTATCAGCTATCAGTTATCAGCTATCAGCCATCAGCTATCAGCTATTGGCTATCAGCTATCAGCCATCAGCTATCAGCTATCAGCTATCAGTTATCAGCCAAAGGTCTGTGGCCAAGCTACACTGAACACCTTTTGAATAAAATAAGCTGACGGCTGACGGCTGACGGCTGACGGCTGACCGCTGACCGCTGACGGCTGACGGCTGACCGCTGACCACTGACCACTGACCACTGACCGCTGACCGCTGATAGCTTACGTGTTAACTTATTCTTGATTCAAAAATGGAGACTTAGATTTAATTTTAAATACGGAATCTGAGAACTCACCAAGGGAATCAGGGACAGATACAATTTCCGGTTCGGTGCGTTTTCCAAACATCAAGGTAGCCTTACTAGTCGAGGGAGAGAAAAGAATCTGTGTGATTTTGCTATAATCCCACCGTTTCTGATCATAGAGAGCAAGCACTTTCGTAAGATTATCTAAGGTCATCTCCTCCTTATTCTCGAACATAAACTCAACAGGACGATTAAAGACTTTGTCCAAAAACTTGCCGTAAAACTCATCAATATAGAGGTTTCGAGTTTGTGTCATCATCAGTACCTTACGCAATTCCTGACTTAACTCATAGGCTCCGTCTTTGGTGCAAATCACCTGCTCATTGATAGCAACAGATTTCCGAGACCGATTTTTGCGACAAGGATTATTGTTAGAAGACTGTACCACTCGTCCAGAGTTGAGGTCGTCCCCAAGTTGATCAAACTCATCAACCACTCCGCGTGTGCCTTGGATTATACGCCTGCCTTCACGAATGGTATTGGTTACTTCTTGGACATCTCGACGGATTTGGCGGAGCTCATCGAATAATCCAGCAATCTCGAAGGTGCTAACATTGCTATTGTCATGCTTCCGAGGTACTATTCCGGCTGTTGCGGGAAGCACTTGCCACATCACGGACGCTGACAACAGGTAAGCTGAACCTTGGAAAATGAATTTGTGAACCATGACTATGGAATCCTGACTTAAAGTGGTCCACTATCTTTTTCTTTTAGCAAAATGAAAATCCGGAAACTTATCCAGCAATTTTTCCGGATCTGCTTTACTTACCCTTGTATAGCAGAAGTCAGAAGTCAGAAGTCAGAAGTCAAACTCTTGCGCTTCTTGATGCAGTCGCTCATGGGGGAAACCCCCAAGACCGTAATGGTGCTTTTTCCGTTGGCGAATTAAATTCGCCACGGGTCGCACCTCTGCATCGCTTACTTAGGTTTGAGACTAATGTCGATGTCCTAACTGCCCTGGCGACTGCTATATGATCTTCTCCGGTTGAATAGCTACACTTTCCACCCGACACCCGACACCCGACTCCTGACTCCCAATTCTAAATTCTAAATTCTAAATTCTAAATTCTAAATTCTAAATTCTAAATTCTAAATTCTTAATTCCCTACTCCCTACTCCCTCTCTCCTCGATTTCCCGTCGATAGCGGGGACGTGCTGGTATTCCCCAGCATACTTGCTGCTCTGGGATATTACTAAACACAGTGCTGCGAGCACCAATTACAGCATTGGCTCCAATGTGGACACCCGGAGCAATAAAGCAATCAGCGGCAATCCAGGCTCCGTTACCAACACTAATCTCAGATGTGATTAAACCAAAGGCTGGGTCTTTGATATCGTGGCTACCAGTACAGAGGTAACATTTTTGAGAAATAACGCAATGACTACCAATCCGAATCCGATCCAAGCTGTAGAAAACCACATCATCTCCAATCCAACTGTAGTCACCAACTTCTACTTTCCACGGGTAAGTAAAACGAGCAGTGGGTCGAATGATGACATTAGTACCAATCTTGGCTCCAAATAGTTGTAGCAGCCATCGGCGGAAGCCATTGAAGTTATGAGGACTTAAGGGAAATGCGATCGCTTGCACCAACCACCAGAGTAAGATTAACCAGCCCGGACGTCCTCGGTCAAACCAAGATTGGTCGTACTGGCGTAAATCCACTAAGGGTGGTAAATCTAACGCTGGTAGTTTACTTAAGTCATTAGTCATAATCTAGAATGTAGAATGTAGAATGGAGAATGCAGAATGGAGAATGGAGAATGCGGAATGGATAATTCTTAATTCTTAATTCTACATTCTTAATTCTTAATTCTACATTCTTAATTCTTAATTCTACATTCTTAATTCAAAATGGATTCTCAGGGATTTGGAGAGACAACTGATGGCTTTGGCGTTACTGGTGTCTGTGCTGGTTCAGTTTTTTCTACATTCAGCTTACCGCTAAACTTTTGTAACTCATAGAGTTTGACACCAATTTGATACTCATACTGACTCAACAGGCGTCCATAAATGTACCCAGCTTTTCCATCTAAAAAGCCCAGCTGGATAAAGTAAAACAAAATAAACCGCAGTATTGGTTTAAACGGTAGTCTAACCCAGATTTTTTTCAGAAACCGCTTACGCTGCACGGCGCTTCCAAACAGATTTCCCCCGATGGTGCCAGAGTCATCTTTACCTGTTAGTAGATTTAGATAGACACGAGCTTCCCAATTGGAGTAGCGATTGTGCCGTTCTAGCCAATGGTAAATGTCCTTAAAGTCAATGTGCAGCATATCATTTTGAAGATAGCCAGCTTTGCCTTGTAGGACAACGTGTTCATGAACTTCGTTGTCTCCAGTATTGGGAATTCCTTCCGTTTTTAAGTTTTCGTAGCGACCTTTTTCGTGTTTAAATAACCGTAAATTCCAGTCTGGATATTTGCCACCAAAGCGAATCCATTTCCCTAGGAAGAATACTCTACGATTGATATAGTAGCCGTTATAATCAGCATTGTCGATTGCCACAGCAATTTCATCCCAAAGTTCTGGAGTAATGCGTTCGTCACAATCAACAATTAATACCCATTGATTGCGGAATTCAAGATTGTCTAAGCTCCAGTTTTTCTTTTTGGGCCAAAACCCATCAAAATAGAATTGAACTAGGTTTGCACCATATTCTTCCACAATTTCAATGGAGCGATCGCTGCTTTGGGAATCGACAACAAACACTTCATCTGCTCTATTAACACTCTCAAGACAAGCTGGTAAATTGGCCTCTTCATTTTTGGCTGGAATTAGAACTGATACCGGAAGTTTAGTGTTAGGGGATTTCATAATTAAACACCTGCAATTGTGGACGTTTTATGAAAAGTTTATTGGCCTAGAATAACTAACAGCAAGCCTTAACTAAAATTAAGGCTTATCAGTCAACAGTTAACAGTCAACAATCAACCAAAATTATCTGTGCTATAGCAAAGGGAACCTATTATCCAGTCTCATTAATGACTGGACTGATTGTGGGATAGAGAGGAGTTGCTCCTTTTTGACATCTCCCCCGGCTGAAGCACGGAGGATTCTACAAGGTTGTTACGAGGCGGATTAAAACCGCGCCTGTTCACTTCTTGTGCGGTACGATCTATTCAGTGACTTGAAAATTTCATACCGGTGTGGGAGTGTCAAGCTCCCTCTACCCACCTTAGCTAGGTCTATATTTAGCTGTGTGGCTACTTTCCTGGCAATGTTGGCCGCACCATTGCAGTCGGCATTTACCAGGTATCCCTCAGAAATTTTATACAAACCACGCCTTACCCGACATCCTGACGGTTTCCACCCGTTGGGTTTTTCACCATATTTTGGTAATGGATCGTCGTCAAGGAAAGACGCTTTGCTGGTGTACGATTCCTCGGTAATTGTTAGTTTAATGCCGTACTCAGGGCAAAGTTGTTTCAGCCGTTCGATTAGTCTCTTGGTCGGGATGACTACGAAATTCTGATTGCCACGTTTGCCCATATTAGAACGGCTTTTCTGTTCTTCGTTCCAGCCGATAATTAGGTTTCCAATGCGATCATTTAAGCACCGATTGATAATGAATCTAGCAGCTTTGTTGATCGCATCCCGTATCTGGTTGTTTCGTTTCCGCTGCACTCGATCTAGCTTGGAATCCCAGTAAAACTCTGGTTTCCCCTGTTTGTACTTGGCGACTAACCGGCAGTAGCCCTGATTCATTGACTTGAGTTTTCGACCGTCAATTATCAGGCTCTTGCCAAGGGTTGAAAGCCCAGTCAGCCAGTTCGTCCCGCCGTGATCAAAACTCCACGCTTGGGAATAGTCGAGGTTGGGGTTATCAGAGATTGGTTGCTTCTCGTCATCAATTACCCAGTCGATCCAAAGTTGCCCAAGGTACGGACGAACAGTTATCTGTTTTACCCAGTCCGGATCTATAAAGTCCGGCGGCTCCAGGGTAATCTCGGTGATCAACTCAGGTTTTGTTTCTTTGCTGATCGAAGGGTAGAACAACCCTGACTTATAACCAAGAGCTTGTCTAGGGAAAGTTACAGCTGCCAATCCGCCTTTCTTTCTGTATCTTGGCAGTTTTGGTCTATCGACTTTTCCCTTGTAATAATGGCCGACTAACTGATTGTAGCTATTGATTGATTCGGCTACAGTCTTGAGAGTTTGTTGTGCCGACTGAGCTGCCATCGCCTTATAGTGAGGATTCTCTTTTAGATTCTTGCAGAGTTCGGCATATTTGACACTGCATTTATAGGTTTTCCACCCATATCTAAGATCATCCTCTCGCCAGTAAGTCGTAAAAGCTTCTTCTTGCTGTTCTAACCAGGTGTAATGTTTTTGTTTGGAGTAATAGATAGCACAATTTACCAGACTATTCGCTTGTTGGCATTGAAATACCCAAAAAGCTTGCTCTTCCTCTGTCAAGTTTGCTTTTACTGGAATCGTCTTGTACATTTGATTGCCTCCTACTAGAATCGTAACATTCGTGCGCGCAAATAGTATTCCAAAAATGAAAGACGAACGATTGATGATCCGAATTAATAAATTAAAAAAAATGCAATTAAAGCAAGAAGCAGAACGGCGTGGGATGACTCCATCTGAGTTGGTCAGAAGTCTAATATCCAAATTTTATGAACCTAAGCAGAGGGACACGGCGGGTTAAAACCCGTCGCGTCCGTTTCATCTCCTCCTTAAAAGAGAGGGGATCTCACGTTCCCGGATGTTTTGGTAGCATTCCTTTAATTACTGCACTAAGATAACCGATTTGACCATAGGCATAAACCAAATTATCAAAGCGCAGAGCTGGATTGCGGAAGTGCTTGAAGGATTTGTAGATTCCTCGCATCATTCGTTCACCTCCCCGTAACAATTGGGCAGTACCAGCACGACCAACCAATTGTTCACGGTAACACTCGCTAATACCTTGCCACCAACCACGATTCAAAAACCAACGTTTATTGATTCGTTCTGGGGCAACATTGTGAGCCACTAGAGCATCAGGTAGATAAGCAACTTGCCAACCATCCTGGAGAGCTAATTCTGTCATATGTAACTCTTCATTAGATAATAAATTTTTCCCCACACGACCTAAATTGACATCAAAACCACCGATTTTCTCCAGGAAAGTCCGCCTGATCGAGTAATTTAAACCTCTGGGAGTCAAACCAGGATTTTGGATCTGAATTAGGGTTTCCCCTAGGTCATAAGCTCCCAAATTTCCTGCTAGGTCTGGTGACAACCAGGAGGGAGAGGTAATGCCATCTGGCCACAATAGGGTAACTTTACCACCAGCAATTGCCAGTTTTTCGTTACTTTGATAAGCTTCGTAAATTGTCTTAAGCCAACGGGGACTGGCAACGGCATCATCATCCAGATAAGCTAAAATACCAGCACAGGCACTGGCAGCCCCAGTGTTACGAGCCACCGATAAACCAAGTACGGGTTCATAAACATAGTTTAGTCGAGAGTTGTCCAAGCGTTGGTCAACAATGTTACGGGTGCGATCGCTTGACGCATTATCGACCACAATTACTTCATAATCGGCAAAATCCTGCTGTAGCAAGCTATCAATGGCTGCACCCAAATATTGTTCGCGATTGTGGGTGCAGATGATCGCAGAAATTAGAGGCTCTGACATAGGGAACCTGATCGAGGAAGCTTCATTTTTAGTATTCCCTACTCAAGCAGTATTCTTCAACCTTCTTGATTACCGTAATTAACCCATATAGTATTAATAGGTCATAAATCAGTTGCACAGATGAGATGTAAGTATTCAGTGGTCAGCCGTCAGCCGTCAGCCGTCAGTGGTCAGCCGTCAGTGGTCAGCTTATTTTATTCAAAAACTGTTCGGTGTAGCTTGGCCACAGGCCTTTGGGTGAGAGCTGATAGCTGATAGCTGATAGCTGATAGCTGAGAGCTGAGAGCTGATAGCTAACGATCACATTACACTGAAGTCAGTAGTTCACGCTTCTTTACAAAGATTTCCATAGTTCGGTTTACTTTTTTTATAAGCATCTTTGAGAATTATTAATCGGATTGACCGAAACTATTATTGGTTATGGCAGTTACTATCAAGCAGTTGAATCAATGGAAACAACAGGAGCGCCAGATTATGGTGCTGACTGCTGCAGATTATGCGATCGCTCAGCTGTTGGATGAAGCGGGAGTAGACATCATCATGGTCGGGGATTCTCTAGCAATGGTTACGCTGGGTTACTCGACAACGCTGCCAGTGACCCTTGAGGAAATGATTCACCATGCCAAAGCGGTGTGTCGGGGTGTTAAACGGGCATTAGTGGTTTGTGATTTGCCGTTTTTGAGTTATCAGGAAAGTCCTCAGCAGGCAATCCACTCTGCCGGTCGAGTGTTGAAGGAAACTGGGGCAGTGGCAGTGAAGTTGGAGGGAGGATATCCTGCCATGGCTGAAACGGTGGGGAGGCTTAGCGCTGTGGGAATTCCGGTGATGGGTCATGTAGGTTTAACACCGCAGTCTATTCATCGGCTGGGTTTACGGCAACAAGGAAAAACACCGGAAACTGGGGAGCGGATTTTGCAGGATGCGATCGCATTGGAGCAAGCTGGTGCCTTTGCTATCGTTTTAGAGCATATTCCAAGCGATTTGGCAATGTCAATTACACAAAAATTAACTATTCCCACCATTGGCATTGGAGCCGGACCACACTGTGATGGCCAGGTGTTAGTGACAGCGGATTTACTAGGGCTTTCCGAGCACCAGCCACCCTTTGCTAAGTCTTATGTGAATTTGCGCCAGGTAATAACCCAAGCCGTGCAGGAGTTTACTACAGAGGTTCGTTCTGGAAAATTTCCAAAAGACCCATAATCAAGATATCATGGAAGTAAAAGCTTGACGATGAAAATAGATAGAAGATTTTTTATCGGCTGGATCAGTGCGATCGCTTATGGATTTTTTTCCAAGCTTAATGCTCAACCCTATAATCCAGCAGCTAGAGGAAAAATTGTTATCAATCAAATAGGTTATTACCCAACTGGGCCTAAGTTGGCGTTCTTAATCAATTCCCCCAATTCGGAAAACAAGCAGGTTGAACTTGTTGATTTAATCACTCACAAAACGGTTTTTGTGACCAACCTGGGAAACTCCGTAAAGGATAAAGCCAGTAATGATAAAATTACGGTTATTGATTTTACTAAATACGATAAATCAGGTAGCTATTACCTCAAATACGGCTATAGTCAGTCTTATCCGTTTGGCATTGGTAAGGAAATTTATAAGGATACCTTTACAAAGCTACTCCGGTCCTACTATTTGCAACGGTGCGGTGTTGCTGTAAATGATTCAGTATCTGGAGTCAAACATCCCCCCTGCCATCTCAAAGATGGGATTATTGCCCACAACGATGAGATTAATAAAGCTGGAGACTTCAAATCTGCCCAAGGTGGCTGGCATGATGCTGGGGATTTTGGTAAATATGTTGCGCCAATGACAGTCACCATCGGACGCTTGTTAAGCTTGTACGAGCAATATCCTAAATTATTTAGGGACAACCAATTAACTATACCAGAAAGCGGCAATGGTAGACCTGACCTACTCGATGAGGTCAAAGTAGGATTAGATTGGCTGCTGAAGATGCAGCGAGAGGATGGTGCTGTCTACCGCAAGCTGTCAGGAAAAAAATGGCCAGGGGAAATTCTACCCAATCAAGATACTCAGCCACGGTACACTTTTGGAATCTCGACACCTGAGACTGGCAAGTTTGCAGCAGTAATGGCAATGGCTGCTAGAGTTTATAGTCCCTTTGACAAGCAACAGGCTCAAACCTACTTACAAGCAGCTCAGAAAGCCTGGGGGTTTCTCCGAAAACAGCGATCTATGAAGGTGGATTGGCAAGAAGGAGATGACACCGGTTCAGGTAAGTATCTTTTTGGAGAGTGGGATCAGCAAGAATCCTTAAAAACAGATCAAGATGACCGCTTCTGGGCAGCCGTAGAACTGTTTATTACTACAGGGGATACTAGCTACGAGAAATACTTAGCTAAAACTATCACGGCCTTTGACTATGGTGAGTTTGGTTGGAAAGATCCGTCTCCTCTAGCAATGGTTAACTATTTGGTGCAGAAACAAAGGAAAGGGTCAGACAAACTGAAATTAGAAATAACAGCTAGGCTGATGCGAAGGGCGGATACTCTGATGGAAAAGATTAACCGTAGTGGCTACCGTTTAACTATTGATAAATTCCATTGGGCATCTAATCATAAGATAGCTGAGGAAGGAATTACTCTACTCTATGCCTACCGCATCACTGGCAATCGAGGCTACTACAAGGCAGCTGTTGAGCAGTTAGATTATTTACTGGGGCGCAATCATTTTAATCTTTGTTTTATTACCCGTGTTGGTAGCAACTCGGTGCGTCATGTTCATCACCGGATTTCCCGAGCTAAAGGAATTGTCATCCCTGGTCTGATGGTAGGGGGTCCTAATACTGATGCCCAGGATGGGATTGCGCCTAAAGGCTTGGGAATGTTGAGTTATGTAGATGATGAGCGGTCTTGGGCTACTAATGAATATGCTATTGATTACAATGCTTCGGTAATTGCCTTGATGGGGATGGTGATGGCACAGACTTAATCATTGATCACACGATGTTCCTGGCCAGTCTAAAACCAGCCAGGAACTCTACTTAAATCAAAAGATTATTTAGCAGCTTCCTCACGTTCCTTCACTTCCTTAATTACCTCTTCTGCCACATTACTTGGGCAAGGGGCGTAGTGGGAGAACTCCATCGAGAACTGACCACGACCAGATGTCATAGTACGCAGGTCACCAATATAGCCAAACATCTCGCTCAACGGTGCATCTGCCTTAATGCGAGCACCAGTAAGAGTTTTCTCCTGAGACTTAATCATCCCACGGCGGCGATTGAGGTCACCAATTACATCCCCCATGTAATCTTCTGGTGTGAATACATCCACTTTCATAATTGGCTCTAACAATTGAGGTGAAGCCTTACCAAAGGATTGCCGATAAGCCGACTTGGCCGCAATTTCAAAGGCAATAGCCGATGAGTCTACGGGGTGGTAGGCACCATCAGTCAAGGTAACCTTGAAGTCCACACAAGGGAATCCAGCCAACAGACCCTTTTGAATGCTATTCTCAAAGCCCTTTTGCACAGCAGGCCAAAATTCCCTGGGGACATTACCACCAGTCACCTTGGACTCAAACTGGAAGCCAGTACCGGGTTCACCAGGCTCGATAACGTAATCGATTTTACCATATTGACCAGAACCACCGGACTGCTTCTTGTGGGTATAGCTGTCTTCGATGCGCTTGGTAATGGACTCACGATATGCAACCTGGGGCTTACCTACATCCACCTCAACGCCATGAGTCCGTTTCAGGATATCAACCTTAATGTCTAGGTGCAGCTCACCCATGCCCTTAATGATAGTTTCGCCACTTTCCTGGTCAGTTTCAACGTGGAAAGATGGGTCTTCCTGAATCATCTTGCTCAGGGCAATGCCCATTTTCTCAGAGGAACCTTTTTTCTTAGGTGCGATCGCAATGGAAATCACCGGGTCTGGGAAGACCATCGGCTCCAGAGTAGCAGGATTTTTCGGGTCACAGAGGGTATGCCCAGTCTGGACATTTTTCATCCCAACGATGGCCACAATATCACCGGCCTGGGCAGAGTTAATTTCTTCCCTAGAATCGGCATGCATCTCTACCAAACGACCAATACGCTCAGTTTTACCTGTGAAGGTATTAAGTACTGTGTCACCCTTAGATAAGGTTCCTGAGTAGATACGGGTAAAGGTCAGAGCGCCAAAGCGGTCATCCATGATCTTAAATGCCAAGGCACGCAAAGGTTTTTCTGGGTCAACATAGGCAAGTGTACCGGTTTCGTTACCTTCTAGATCGATTTCTGGTTGGGGTTTGACTTCAGTGGGATTCGGCAGGTAGTCAACTACAGCATCAAGTACCAACTGCACCCCCTTATTCTTGAAGGATGAACCGCAGTAGGTAGGGAAGAAAGCCAGCTCACGAGTTCCCTTGCGAATGCAACGCTTAAGGCTTTCGAGATCTGGTTCTTCCCCTTCTAGATACTGTTCCATCACCTCGTCATCCTGCTCCACAGCCATTTCAATTAACTGCTCGCGGTAGGTTTCCACATCATCAACCATGTTGGCGGGAACGTCTTGAATCTCATAGTTCATCGGATCCCCAGAGTCATCCCATACCCATGCCTTACGGGTTAGCAAATCCACTACACCCACAAAATCGTTCTCAGTTCCGATCGGCAGTACCATTACCAGAGGCTTAGCACCAAGTACATCTTCTACCTGCTTAACAACTCGGTAGAAATCAGCCCCCAGACGGTCAAGTTTGTTTACGTAGATAATCCGAGCAACTTTTGAGTCATTGGCATAGCGCCAGTTAGTTTCTGACTGGGGTTCTACACCACCTGAGCCACAGAAAACACCAACGCCACCATCGAGAACCTTGAGGGAACGATAAACCTCAATGGTAAAGTCTACGTGACCTGGGGTATCAATAATGTTGAGTTGGTGGTCTTTCCAGAAACAACTGGTGGCGGCAGACTGAATAGTAATACCGCGCTCTTGTTCCTGTTCCATAAAGTCCGTTGTAGCTGCACCTTCGTGAACCTCACCAATTTTGTGGATTTTCCCGGTAAGTTTTAGTATCCTCTCTGTTGTAGTTGTCTTGCCTGCGTCCACATGAGCAAAGATACCTATATTTCGATAAGCAGTGAGGTCTTTCATAGTTACTCCTTATATTTACTCCTTAATAAAATTTAAACAAAATCTATGCATATTAACAATATGCCCAGCAGCGGTGTGATGGTTGTCGTGATGGACAAGCAAGAGGAAATATCAATTCCGTGAATAACCAGTCCTCGCAATCATTGCCTGCTCAAAAAAATCAATCAGGGAACGACGGTTAGTAGGAGTATCAATTATCCCCAGTCAAGCCAGAGAGCTTGGGAAAATGCG